>NZ_BAAAZP010000121.1:0-77385 GCF_039536965.1 Nonomuraea antimicrobica
CCCGCCCGGTTGCGCCTGGCGGCGGTGCTGCGCCGGGTACCCGGGCGCTGGGGCGAGGCGGTCGAGCACGCCACTCTGGCCGGGCCGCTCGCGCCCGTGCTGCCGGGGCCGCAGGTCCTGCTGGGCGATCTCGCGCTGCAGCGCGGCGAGCACGTACGCGCCGAGCGCTCCTACCGGGCCGCGCTCGCCGTCGACCCCGGCGACCCGCAGGCCCGCGTCAACCTGGGCCTGGCCCTGCTGCGCTGGGACCCGCCCCGCCCCCACCACGACCCGGCCTGGCCCGTCGACCCGCGCGAGACGGGACGCGCCAGGCGCGCGCTGGAGGTCTGGTCCCGCCAGGTCCGCCTCCTGCTCGCCGTGGCCACGGTCGCGATCGGCGCGAGCGCGCTGCTGCTCGACTGGGGCGCCCAGGCGCGCCTGAGCGGCCTCGCCGTGCTGGTGCTGCTGGCCCCGCTCACCGTGCGGCAGGCGCGGCGGGTCGGGATGTGGGCGTACGTGGGGGCGATGCTCGGCCGCGACCCCTGGCTCGGCGTGTCAGTGGTGTCGGCGGCGCTGTCGGTGGCCGCGTACGCCGCCTGGCTGGTGCTCGGGACGGCGCCGGGCCTGCCGTCCGCGCTCGACCCGGTGTGGGCCGGGCTGGCGGGCATCGTGGTGCTGGGCTGGCCGGCGCTGGCGGCGGTGCGCGCGCTGGCCGGGTGGTGGCGGGGACGTCCGCTGCGGGCCTTGGCCGAGACGCTCCCGGCCCGCGAGAGCGAGCGCACGGCCAGGCGGAACACCGGCGTGCTGCTCTGGATCGTGCTGGGCAGGACGTGGTCGGTGCTGCTGGCGGTGGCGGGCGGGGCGCTGGCGGTGGAGCCGCGGGCGGCGGTGGCCGCGGTGGCCGTGCCGTACCCGGTGGTGCGCGGCTACCTGCGCGCCCGGCGGCGCGACGACCAGCGGCCGGGTGACAGGTGGCCGGGTGACCAGTGGCCGGGTGACAGGTGGCTGGCGGTGGCGATCGGGCTGGTGGTGGCCGCCGCCGTGGCCTGCGCGGCGGGCGGGCTGCTCGGCACGGCGTGGGGGTGGTGGGCCGGGCTGGGCGCGCTCGGCGCGGTGGCGATCGTGTTCGCGGTGCGGGGACTGCGCTCGTGGTGGCGGGGCGGGCCTGGGCCGTGGCGCTCGTCCCTGCTCATGTGCGACCTGCCGATGGGGACCGAGCCGTCCGTCGCGCTGACCTCCGAGGTGCGCCGGACCTTCTCCTACGCGCGCAGCGTCGTCCTGTCCTACGGCGACGCGCTCGGGCCCAGGGTCGCCGGCGCGGTCGCCTCGGTCACCTCCGCCGGCGAGCTGCGCCTGATCGCCGGGACCGAGGCGTGGCAGGCCGTCGAGGACGACCCCAGGGTGGCGGTGTTCGCCACCGACCCGCTGCAACGACGATTCTGGGTCGAGGTACGCGGCATCGCCAGCGCCGACGCGGACGTCCTGCGCATCACACCCAAGCAGGTGCTCGTCGGCGAGTTCCCCGGGCGGCACCAACGTTCGGGAGGCAGATAGCCCTTTTCGTGACCTCCACCTAGCGTGTCAGGACCGCCCAACCGTCGCCTCGGTGCGGTATAACCGGGGGCGGACCGGGGAGGCGTGATGCGTGAGTCCGACAGGGCCCAGGCCGCGGGGCGGGCCGCGACGCGGGATCTGTTCGAGAAGGTTCGGCTGCGTTATTTCCAGATCCCCCCTGCCGTTCGCCGGGTGCTCTACGCGGTCACGCTGGTGGCCGCGATGGGCGTGGGCGCGGCACTCGGGTGGGACCTCATCAAGACCTTTCCCATCGTGCTCGTGCTGCTCGCGTTCGTCGCGCTGACCATGCGCTACCCGCGGGCCGCCGCCACCGCGCTGGTGGTGGTGGGCTGGGGCGCGCTGGCGCTGTGGGCGTTCTCCGGGCTGTTCCCCCCAGGGGCCGGCACCGTGCACCTGATGGTCGGGCTGGGCCTGGCCGTGGCCGCCGCCGCCCACCTCATCCGCTGGGTGACGCCGTGGGTGAGCACGCTGATATCGCTGGCCCCCGCGGGCGTGCTCGCCGCCGCGCTCTCCCCCGTCTCCGACGGCACCGCGACCTGGGCCGCCTACGCCGTCGCGGCCGCCGTGCTCGTCCACCGGTTCGTGCTCGCCCGCCGGGCCCGCGCGGCCAGCGTCGCCGCGGAAGAGCAGAAGGTACGCGTGCGCGCGCGCGAGGGCAGGCCCGAGTCGCCGCCCGACAAGACGGGCGCGCCGCCGCAGATCTCCGTCGAGGAGGCGCTCGGCGAGCTGGAGAGCATGATCGGGCTCGCGCCGGTCAAGGAGCAGGTACGCTCCATCGCCGCCTCCATCGAGGCCTCCCGCCTGCGGGCCGAGGCCGGCTACACCACCGAGCGGCCCACCAGGCACTTCGTCTTCGTCGGGCCGCCCGGCACCGGCAAGACCAGCGTGGCCCGCGCGCTGGCCAAGATCTTCTACGCGTTCGGCCTGCTGGAGACCCCCTACGTGGTCGAGGCGCAGCGGGCCGACCTGGTGGGCGAGTTCCTGGGCGCCACCGCGATCAAGACCAACGAGCTGGTCGACCGGGCGCTCGGCGGCGTGCTGTTCATCGACGAGGCGTACGCGCTGATGAACTCCTCCGACGGCCAGCCCGACAGGTTCGGCGCCGAGGCCGTGCAGACCCTGCTCAAACGCGCCGAGGACGACCGCGACCGGCTGATCATCATCCTGGCCGGCTACGAGCAGGAGATGGGCACGTTCCTGTCCAGCAACCCGGGCCTGGCCAGCCGGTTCGCCACCCGCGTACGTTTCCCCGGCTACTCCCCCGCCGAACTGGTCGACGTCACCGAGCTGCTCCAGCGGCGCAGGGGCGACCAGATGGGCTCCGAGACCAGGCGGGTCCTGCTCGGCCTCTTCGACGACGTGCACCGCCGCGGCCTGGTCGACGAGCTGGGCAACGCCAGGTTCGCGCGCAGCCTGGTCGAGGCCGCCGCGCAGGCCCGCGACGTCCGCGTGGTGGGCGCCGGCGGCACCCCGACCACCCAGGACCTGGTGACCACCACGACGCCCGACGTGACCAAGGCGTTCGAGGAGCTGACCGCCCGCTTCCGCGGCTACGTGGCCACGCCCACCCTGGAGGAGGCGCTGGCCGACCTCGACCAGATGGCCGGGCTGGCCCCGGTCAAGCGGCAGGTGCACGCGATCGCCGCCCAGCTCCAGGTGGCCAGGATGCGCCAGGAGCGCGGCCTGCCGACCCCGCAGCAGATGCGGCACTTCGTGTTCGCCGGCCCGCCGGGCACCGGCAAGACCACGGTCGCGCGCGTCCTGGGCCGGATCTTCGCCGCGCTCGGCCTGCTGGCCAGGCCCGACGTGGTCGAGGCGCACCGGGCCGACCTCGTGGGCCAGCACCTCGGCGCCACCGCGATCAAGACCAACGAGCTGGTCGACCGGGCGCTCGGCGGCGTGCTGTTCATCGACGAGGCGTACAGCCTGGTCAACCCCGGCTACCAGGGCGGCGACGCGTTCGGCGCCGAGGCCGTGCAGACCCTGCTCAAGCGCGCCGAGGACGACCGCGACCGGCTCGTCATCGTGCTGGCCGGCTACGAGCGCGAGATGGACTCCTTCCTGGCCACCAACCCGGGCCTGGCCAGCAGGTTCAGCCAGCGGGTGGCCTTCCCCAGCTACTCGCCGCAGGAGCTGTCGCGGATCGCCGTGCTGCTGGCGGAGAAGTCGGGCGACACGTTCGACGACGAGGCGCTGCGGCGCCTGGACGAGGTGTTCACCTGGGTGTGCGACGACCGGCTGATCGACGGGCTGGGCAACGGCCGCTTCGCCAGGTCGCTGTTCGAGCGGGCGGCCATGCGGCGCGACGTGCGGCTCGCGGCCCACGCCCAGCGCGGCGGGTCGGCCAGCTCGGCCGATCTGACCACGATCACCAGCGAGGACGTCCGTACGGCCGTGGACGAACTCTCCGGACGCTGACCTTCTTCGCAAGTTCCGTGCGGCGGCACCCTCACATAGTGTAGCTATATGACTACGATGAGCCACGTTCACTGACTCGTCGTACGTGCGGTGCGCGTAGGAGGGGGAGCGATGGCGGGGTTCCTGGCCCGCAGGCTGCTCAACTACGCCGTGCTCGTCGTCGTGGCCGCCAGTTCGGCCTACCTGCTGGCGGCCACGGCCCTCGACCCCCGCTCCAACTACGCCGACCGCACCCCCAAGCCGCCGCCCGCCGTGGTCGACGCCCAGCTCACCGCGCTCAACCTCAACGACAAGACGCCCCTGCTGCAGCGCTACGCCACCTGGGCGGGCGGGGTGCTGCACGGCGACTTCGGCAAGACGGTCGCGGGCGCGCCGGTCAACGACGATCTCGAGCGGCGCATGGGCGTCACGTTCCGGCTGGTCGTGCTGGGGCTGTTCTGCGGCAGCCTGCTCGGGGTGCTCACGGGGGCGTTCGCGGCGGCCAGGCAGTACGGCTGGCTCGACCGGCTCTCGACGGGCCTGTCTTTCGTGGTGCTCGCGGTGCCGGTGGTCGTGCTGGCCAACATGCTGATCCTGATCGCGGCGTGGGCCAACGAGCGCGTGTTCGGCCGCCAGGTGCTGCTGGTCAGCGGCGAGTACAGCGACGGGCTGACCGCCGGGTTCTGGGGCCACGTGGTCGACCGGCTGCAGCACCTGATCCTGCCGACGATCTCGCTCTCGATGGGGCTGATCGCGGTGTTCAGCCGCTACCAGCGCAACATGATGCTCGACGTGCTGGGGGCCGACTTCGTCCGTACGGCCAGGGCCAAGGGGCTGAGCAGGCGCCAGGCGCTCGTCCGGCACGCGCTGCGCACGGCGTTGATCCCGGTGGCGACCTACTTCGCGTTCACGTTCGGGGCGCTGCTGACGGGGGCCACGTTCACGGAGAAGATCTTCGGCTGGCACGGGCTGGGCGAGCAGCTCATCAACTCGATCTTCAGCAACGACGTCAACACCGTCGCGGCCATCTCCATGCTGGCCGCCGTCGCCGTGCTCTGCGCCTCGCTCGCCTCCGACCTGCTGCACGCCGCGCTCGATCCGAGGGTGCGGGCCTGATGACGCTGTCCGAGGAGGAGCTGGCCGAGGAGCTGACCGGCGGCGCGCTGACCAGGGCGCCGTCCAGGACCCGCGTGGTCGCCGGGCGGTTCTTCCGCTCCACGCAGGGACGGATCGGGTTCGCGGTGCTGGCGCTGATGTTCCTGCTGGCCTTCGCGGGCCCGCTGTTCAGCCCGTGGACCTACACCGACAAGGACTTCACCGCGTTCCTCCAGCCCCCGTCGGCACGCCACTGGTTCGGAACGCTCCAGACCGGCTCCGACGTCTTCGCGGTCACCCTGCGCGGCATGCAGAAGTCGCTGGTCGTGGGGCTGCTGGCGGCGCTGGTGTCCACCGCGCTGGCGGCGGTCGTGGGCGCGTTCGCGGGCTATTTCCTGGGGTGGACCGACCGGGTGCTGAGCTGGGTGACCGATCTGCTGCTCGTGCTGCCGGCGTTCCTCGTGCTGGCCATCCTGTCGCCGCTGTTCGGCCCCGGCCAGTGGCCGCTGTTCGTGGTCATGCTGGCGCTGTTCCTGTGGATGGTGACCTCGAAGATCGTGCGCGGGATGGCGATCTCGGTGAAGGAGCGCGAATACGTCCAGGCCGCCCGCTACATGGGCGTCCCACCGGTGCGGATCATCTTCCGCCACGTGATCCCCAACCTGTCGTCGCTGCTGATCGTGGACGCCACGCTCAACGTCAGCAGCGCCATCCTCACCGAGACCTCGCTGTCGTACTTCGGGTTCGGCATCCAGCCGCCCGACGTGTCGTTCGGGACGCTCATCGCCGACGGCTCCAAGACCGCGGTCTACGCGCCGTGGACGTTCTGGTTCGTGGCGGGCCTGCTGGTGGTCACGGTGCTGGCGGTCAACCTGGTCGGCGACGCGCTGCGCGACGCGTTCGACCCGTCCTCGGCCAGGGGGGCGCGATGAGCCCGGTGCTGGAGGTCAGCGACCTCAACGTGTCGTTCGGCGACGTACGCGCCGTGCGGGGGGTGAGCTACTCCGTGAGCCCGGGCGAGGTGCTCGGCATCGTGGGCGAGTCGGGCTCGGGCAAGTCGGTCACCTCGGCGGCCGTGATGGGCCTGCTGCCGCCCGGCGCGCGGGTCACCGGCTCGGTACGCCTGCACGGCAGAGAGCTGATCGGCGCCCCCGAGCGCGCACTCAACTCCTTCCGCGGCAGGTCCATGTCGATGGTCTTCCAGGACCCGCTCTCGGCGCTCACCCCGGTCTACCGGGTGGGCGACCAGATCGCCGAGGCCGTACGCGTGCACCAGCGGGTCAGCAAGGAGACCGCCCTGATCAAGGCCGTCGAGCTGCTCGACCTCGTCGGCATCCCGCATCCGTCCGAGCGGGCGCTGGCCTTTCCGCACGAGTTCTCCGGCGGCATGCGGCAGCGCGTGGTGATCGCGATGGCCATCGCCAACGACCCCGACGTGATCATCTGCGACGAGCCGACCACGGCGCTCGACGTCACCGTCCAGGCCCAGGTGCTGGAGGTGCTCAAACGGGCGCAGGCCAAGACCGGCGCGGCCATCATCATGATCACGCACGATCTGGGGGTGGTGGCCGGGTTCGCCGACCGCGTCCTGGTCATGTACGCCGGCCGGCCCGTCGAGGTGGGCCCGGTGGACGACATCTACTACCGGATGCGGATGCCGTACACGGTGGGCCTGCTCGGCTCGATCCCGCGGGTCGACCGCGACGGCCGGCAGCCGCTGGTGCCCATCGACGGCAACCCGCCCTCGCCCGCGGCGCTGCCGCCCGGGTGCCCGTTCGCGCCGCGCTGCCCGATGCGGATCGACGCGTGCGAGGAGAGCGAGCCGCCGCTGTTCGAGGTGGGCGAGGAGCACGGGGCGGCCTGCATCCGCTGGCAGGAGGTGGGCCCGCGGCCCCCGGGCCGCCACGCGGCCCCCGGGGAGGGGGTGCACCTGCGGGTCCGCGGCGAGCGCACCGTGCTCGACGTGCGCAACCTCGTCAAGGACTACCCGCTGTTCAAGGGCGCGGTGTTCAAGCGCAGGGTGGGCACGGTGCACGCGGTCGCCGGGGTCAGCTTCGACCTGCGGCAGGGCGAGACGCTGGGCCTGGTCGGCGAGTCGGGCAGCGGCAAGACGACCACGCTCACGGAGATCCTCGAACTGGCCGCGCCCCAGGAGGGCGGCATCGTCGTGCTCGGGCACGACACCGCCCGGCTGACCAGGTCGGAGCGCAGGGAGATCCGGCGCGACATGCAGGTGGTCTTCCAGGACCCGCTGGCCTCGCTCGACCCGCGCATGCCCGTGCACGACATCCTGGCCGAGCCCCTGCGCACGCACGGCGGGGGCGACCCCCGGCGGCGGATCGGCGAGCTGCTCGCGCTGGTCGGCCTCGACCCGTCCCACGCCGCCCGCTATCCACAGGACTTCTCCGGCGGGCAGCGGCAGCGCATCGGCATCGCCCGTGCGCTGGCGCTGGAGCCCCGGCTGCTGGTGCTCGACGAGCCCGTCTCGGCGCTCGACGTGTCGATCCAGGCCGGGGTGATCAACCTGCTCGACTCGCTGCGCACGAGGCTCGGGCTGTCCTACCTGTTCGTGGCGCACGACCTGGCCGTGGTGCGGCACATCGCCGACCGGGTGGCGGTGATGTATCTCGGCAGGATCGCCGAGATCGGCCAGGTGGACACCGTCTACAACGCTCCCGGCCATCCGTACACGCAGGCCCTGCTCTCGGCGATCCCGCTGCCCGACCCGGCACGCGAGCGTTCCCGTGAGCGGATCCTGCTCGAAGGTGACCTGCCCAGCCCGGCCAACCCTCCGACGGGCTGCAGATTCCGCACCAGGTGCCCGAAGTTCCGCGCCGAGCTGACCGACGACGAACGCAGGCTCTGCGTCGCCGTCGAGCCCGAGGTGCGGGCACTGGGCGACGACCAGGGTGCGGCCTGCCACTACGCAGACAGGCGCGAAGTCGTCTAGACCTCGCTCGATCCAGGAGGAAATCGCTCGATGAAAGCATCACGTGTGGCCGTGGCCGTCGCCGTGACGGGCTCGCTGCTGCTGGCGGGCTGCGGAGGGGGCCGGGGAGGCGGCCCGGGGGGCCAGGAGAGCGCCGGGGACGAGCGTACGATCAGGGCCTTCGACATCAACCCGCAGCCGCGAGAGAAGGTCAAGGACGGCGGGACGCTGCGCTGGGGCATCAACGAGTTCCCCGCCCAGTGGAACAGGAACCACGTCGACGGCAACCTGGCGATGGCCGCCGTGATCAGCAACGCGCTGCTGCCCTCGCCGTTCACCTCCAACGAGAAGGCCGAGATCTCGGTCGACCCCAACTACGTGGTGGACGCCGAGGTGACCGATCAGCGGCCCAAGCAGGTGGTGACGTACACGCTGAACCCGAAGGCCAGGTGGTCCGACGGCAAGCCGATCACGTGGGCCGACTACCAGGCCCAGTGGCACGCGCTCAACGGGCGCGACCCCGCCTTCCGCATCGCCTCCTCCACCGGCTACCAGGACATCGAGAAGGTGGCCAGGGGCAAGGACGACCACGAGGTGGTGGTGACGTTCGCCAAGCCGTTCGGTGACTGGCAGGCGCTGTTCGGGCCGCTGCTGCCGGCCGCCACCAACCGCAGCTCCGAGGCGTTCAACAACGCGTGGCTGAACAAGATCCCGGTGACGTCCGGGCCGTTCAAGTTCGGCGGGTTCGACCAGACGGCCAAGACGATCACGTTGCTGCGCGACGACGCGTGGTGGGGCGAGCGCGCGAAGCTCGACCGGATCATCTACCGCGCGTCGGAGCAGGACTCGCTGATCAGCGCGTTCAGCAACGGCGAACTCGACCTCATCGACGTGGGGCCGTCCGCGCCCGACTACGCGCGGGCCAGGGCCACCTCGGGAGCGCAGGTGCGGCAGGCGGCCGGGCCCGACTTCCGGCACTTCACCTTCAACGGCTCCAGCGACCTGCTCAAGGACCGCACCGTACGGCAGGCCGTCCAACTCGGCATCAACCGCCAGGCCATCGCCCAGTCGGACCTGCAAGGGCTCGACTGGCCGATCGCGCTGCTCAACAACCACTTCTTCATGAACACGCAGGAGGGCTACCAGGACAACGCCGGCGACCTCGGCGGGTACGCCCCCGCCCGGGCGAGGCAACTGCTCGACGCGGCCGGCTGGAAGCTGAACGGGGCCGTCCGCCACAAGAACGGCAAGCCGCTCGACCTGCGGTTCGTGGTGCCGTCGGGGGTGCAGATCAGCAAGTCGGAGGGCGAGCTGGCGCAGAGCATGCTCGCCCAGATCGGGGTCAAGCTCACCATCAAGGCCGTACCCAGCGACGACTTCTTCACCAAATACGTGATCCCCGGCAACTTCGACATCACGCCGTTCGCCTACATCGGCACGCCGTTCCCGGTCTCCAGCAGTTACGGGATCTACGCGAACGCGGCCGACGGCCGCACCTGGAACGCGAACTTCGGGCGTACCGGGTCGGCGGCCATCGACGAGTCCATGAACCGGGCCGCGCAGAGCCTCGACCCGGTGCGGGCCCGCGCGGCGACGAACGAGGCTGACAAGCTGATCTGGCAGGAGGTGAACGTGCTCCCGCTGTACCAGCGGCCGCAGATGGTGGCCGTGCGGCAGACGCTGGCGAACGTGGGAGCGCGCGGGTTCTACGACCTGCACTACGAGAACATCGGCTTCACGAACTGAACGGGTTACCGAAGCAGGGCATGAAGAACTGGGCAGCCGGGGGTTGACGACCCCGGCCACAGAGGCTTCTGGCGGGATGGCCGGTCAGGTGGTGGTGCCGGCCATCACGCGGTCGACGAGGCCCTCGGTGCCCTCTTCGCGGGCGCAGTGGGCGCAGCAGTACCAGTGCTCGCCCGACTGCACGCCGTGCCCGATGACCTTGGTGCCGCAGTGCTCGCAGATGGGCGCCATCGCCTCGATCGCGCACTGGAAGCAGTCGAACGTGTGCACCGACCCCTGCGCGTGCACCTCGAACGCCATGTCGTACTCGTTGCCACAGGTCTCGCAGACAGCCATGGTGATCCCCCTTACAAGTCGTCCGCCGGAGGGATACCCCGTTCCATGGCCTCCTTTCCCCAATGACCCCCCATATTCCCCCTATCTTGCCCGTTCCACCACAAAGCGGGCCACCAGCGGCAGGCCCAGCAGCCCCAGCGCGGCCAGGGCGACGGGCAGGCCGAGCCACCCGCTCAGCCCCGCCACGAGCAGCGGGCTCACCACGAACCCCGTGTACGAGATCGTCGACACCCCCCACACCATCGTCCCGCTGGGGTCGTCGGCCGCCGCCCGGCTCAGCACGGCGGGCAGCAGCGGCCCGAGCGCCAGACCCGTGAGCGCGAACCCCGCCAGCGACACCAGCGCTCCCCCGCCCAGCCCGGCCAGCGCGATCCCGGCCCCGCCACCGACCCCGGCCACCAGGTAGAGCGCCCTGAGCGGGGTGCGGGGCAGCGCCTGCACCACCAGCCGCCCCGCCGTCAGCGCCGCCATGTACGCCGACGGGGCGAGGCTGGCGAGCAGCGGCGTCGCGCCCCGGTGCTCCTCCAGCAGCAGGACCGACCACTGCTCGACCGAGTTCTCGACGACCAGCGCGCAGGCCGCCAGCACGCCCAGGACGACCGCGGCGCCCCACAGCCGCCGCCCCTCGGAGACGGGAGGCTCGGACCGCCCGCTCCCCAGGCGCAGCGCCGGCAGGGTCAGCGCCGTAGCGACCACGATCAGCGCGATGATCACGAGTACGGTGCCGACGTCGAGGCCGTACGAGCGGGCCAGGCCGGTGAGCGGGGCCGCCGCGATGACCGTGACCGGGAAGGCGGCGTGCACCTGCTGGAAGAGCCGGCGCCCCGTCTCGCGTTCCGCGCGGCCGGTGGCCAGGTTCAGGGCGATGTCCAGAGCGCCGCTGGTGGCGCCCACCACCAGCAGCGCCAGCGCGAGCTGCCACCCGTTGGACACCGGCACGATGGCGGCCACCCCGCCCGCGAAGAGGACCACGGTCACGGCCAGCGCGGCGCGTTCGCGCCCTCGGGCCAGCCGCCCGGTCAGCGCCATCGCGGGCAGCGCCCCCACCGGCACGGCGCTCAGCGCCAGCCCCAGATCCGCGGACGAGATGCCCAGCTCCAGCTTGACGGCGGGCAGCAGGGCCGACCACGACCCCCAGAACACGGCCCACGCCGCACACACCGCGATCAGCGGCATCTACCTACACCCCTTGAAATTTCGGTCAAATCTTAGTAAAGATCGTTCTTACCTCATTCCCTGCAGAAGGAACCCTCGTGCTCTTCCGTACGATCATCGCGGCCGCCCTGGCTGCCGCCGGGATCGCCGCCGTCCCCTCCGCCGCGTACGCCACCTCGGCCGCGTACACCCCAGAACGGGTCTGCGGCAAGGGCTTCCACCGGGTCGACGACGGCCACCGGGCGATGAAGACCCGCGAGGGAGCCGTGTTCGGGCGCGTGTACCTGTTGTACAACAAGCGCACCGGCAAGAACTGCGTGGCCGCGATCAAGACCGCCTACACCGGCACCCGTACGCTCACCGGCGCCTCCATCGAGGTGAAGGGCGGCGGGCAGAGCAAGGACGCGCGGAAGTACCGCTACTACGCCGAGACCGGCCACATCGACGGCGCGTGGAAGTGCGTGAAGTACGCGGGCTGGACCCGCGACCCCAGCGGCCGCGTCGAGGCGTGGGGCGGACGCACGTCGTGGAACAACTGCGCGGGCTGACCGACGGGACCACCGCGCGGGCCGGTCGGCGAGATCGTTGATCGGCGGGATAACTGCGCGGGCCGATCAGGGGTAGGAACCCGGGGGAGGAGGGGTTCCGACAGGCACAGCCCACATCATCCGTCCCCGTCCCCGAGACGGACCTTTCTCCGGCTCTTCCGCCGAGCCGCCGCCACGCCCGGACCGTCCCGCCACGCCGGTGCCGGGCGATCCGCGAGGCACGTCGCGAGCAGGAGAAAGGGACGCGCCCGGAAGGGGGAAGAGCATGAAACGCCTCAGAGTCACGAAATCGGCGGCCAAGCGGCGCATCCGGCCGGTCGTGGAGCTGGATCTGCGTTCCCCGTCGGGCCGACGACTTCCCTATTGAGTTGCTCCTTACACCGAACTTACGGGGGTATCTGTAGATAACATAGGTAACAGGAATATCACGGGGGGCTCACGATGAAGAGGCTAGTGGCGGTGCCGCCACCCGTCGCCCGGCACAAGGTGCGCGACATCTGCGTGGCCGACCGCCGGAACAAGCCGGCCACCGACTCCAAAGTGGTCGACCTGCGCGCATACTCCGGGCGCAACGTCATCCGCTTCCCCGGCGGCCCCACTCCCGCCGCCTGAGCCCGCCGCCCCGGACAAGGGCCCCGGATCGTCAGCCGTAGAGGCGCTTGGCGTACGACGCCCCGTAGTAGCTCTCCAGCTCTTCGAGCGTCTCGTCGACCTTCTGCACGTCCTTGACCAGCCTGGCGTGCGACGGCAGCCGGTCGGGACCCCACTGCTCCGGCTTCCACAGCGCGGAGCGCAGGAACGCCTTGGCGCAGTGGAAGAAGATCTGCTCGATCTCGACCACGAGGGCGAGGTGCGGGCGGTGCCCCTTGACGATCAGCTCGTCGAAGAACGGGGCCTCGCGCACGAGCCGGGCGCGGCCGTTGACGCGCAGCGTCTCGTTGCGGCCGGGGATCAGGAAGATCAACCCCACGTGCGGATTCTTCAGGATGTTGCGGAACCCGTCCGCCCTGCGGTTGCCCGGGCGGTCCGGGATCGCGATCGTGGCGTCGTCGATGACGTGCACGAAACCGGCCGGGTCGCCCTTCGGCGAGACGTCACAGTTGCCCGCGTCGTCGGAGGTCGCGATCAGGCAGAAGGGGGAGGCCGCCAGCCACTCCAGGTCACGCTCGTGCAGGCGGGCCCGCTCCTTGGCGGCCGCCCGCGGCGCGACCTCGCCGAGCAGCTCGCGCAGCTCCGCCTCCGACCCGATCTCTGCCCAGCCCATGTGATCTCCCCTCGGGGTTTTACCCCATTTTGTCAGTTATCGGGGCCAGCATCCGGCGCGGCGTCCGAAGGGCGAGACTCACCTGGTCCTGCCGTGTGTCGCCACGCAGGCCCGGCCCCGGGCGCACCTCGACCTCGTCGAGAGGGACGTCCGTGCGGCAGGCCGGGCAGACCGCGCCCCGGCCGAGGCGGCTGCCACAGGCCAGGTGGTGGAACTGGCGCCGGGCCCCGCGGTCGGACAGGTGCCGCTCGCCCCACTGGGCCAGCGCCAGCACGGGGAGCCACAGCTCGCGCCCGACGGAGGTGAGCACGTACTCGTCGCGGGGCGGGGACTCCTGGTAGCGGCGCCGTTCGAGGATGCCCGCCGCGACCAGCGCGGACAGCCGCTGGGACAACACCGCCTTCGGGATGTCGAGGTGGGCCTGGAAGTCGCCGAAGCGGCGCACGCCGTACATGGCGTCGCGGATGACGAGCAGCGTCCAGCGCTCGCCGATCACCTCCAGGGCACTGGCCAGCGCACAGTCCTGGCCGTCGTAGTTCTTGCCGAGCGCCATGGACCCCATGTTAGTTCATTCACCGAACCGTGCTAGCGTGCGCTCTCATGAGTTCAATGACCGAACCGACTGCGCCGACCAGGCCGGGCACGCTGGCCGTGGCGGCGTCGGCGCCGCTGCTCGTCCTGACGAACTTCACGCTGCCGATGGTCACGCTGCGGGACACGGCGCGCTCGCTGGAGGCAGGGCCCACGGGCCCGGTGTGGATCCTGGGCTCGATCGCGCTCGGGTTGTCCTCGCTGCTGCTGGTCGCCGGCGGGCTGGCCGACGACCACGGCCGCCGGCGGGTGCTAGTGACGGGCCTGACCGTGCTCGCGGCAGCCGCCGCGGTGGCCGCCCTCAGCCCGAACCTGCCGGTGTTCGTGCTGGCCAGGCTGGTACAGGGTGGGGCGAGCGCGGCGGTGCTGGCCGCCAGCCTGGGCATCGTGGGACACGCCTACCCGACGGGGACGGAGCGGGTGCGGGCCGCCGGCCGGTACGGGGCGATGATCGGGCTGGGCACGGCCGTGGGGCCCCTCGTGTCCGGGGTGCTGGCGACGGTGGCGGACTGGCGGGCGGTGTACTGGCTGATGGCGGCCTGCGGGCTGGCGCTGGCGGTCCTGTCGGCCCTGATGCTGGAGGAGTCGCGGGCGGAGCGGCCGCGCCGGTTCGACGTGCCGGGCGTGGTGCTGCTCACCCTGGGCGTGGCGGCGCTGGTCGCGGGGGTGACGGAAGGGCGGGCCGGGTGGTCGAGGCCGGTCGTGCTCTGGGCGTTCGCGCTGGCCGTGGTGCTGGTGGCGGCGTTCGTGGCCGTGGAGCGGCGGCGGCCGGAGCCGCTGCTGGACCTGGAGCTGTTCGGGCGGCCGGTGTTCCTGGTGGCGACCGGCGGCGCGCTGGTCGTCGGGGCCGCGGTGGTGGGGCTGCTCAGCTACCTGCCGACCGTGCTGCAGGACGCCCACGGGCTGACTCCGATGGAGACCGCGCTGCTGTTCGCCCTGTGGTCGGGGCTGTCGTTCCTGGCCTCGCTGCTGACCCGCCACGTACGCCTCGGCGCGGCCGGGCGGCTGGCCCTCGGCCTCGGGCTGAGCGCGGCCGGGTTCGCCGGGCTGCTCGGCGTGGGCGCGTCGCTGTCGCTCCCGCTGGTGCTCGGCGGGCTGGCGGTGAGCGGGGTGGGCTCCGGGCTGATCAACTCCTCGATCACCCACCTGGCCATCGAGAGCGTGCCCGCGCACCGGGTGAGCATGGGCTCGGGGGCCAACAACACCGCCAGGTACATCGGCTCCTCGCTGGGCGCGGCCGGAGTCGCGGCGGTCGTCGGAGGACTCGGGATCGTGCCGGGGACGACGGTCGCGGTGGCGGGCTGCGTGGTGCTCACGGGCGGGACGGCGCTCGCCGTGCTGCTGGTCCGCTCCTGACCGCCGCGCCTCCGACGGCCCCGTACGCTCGCGTCACCAGCGGCGGGCCTCGGCCATCACGCCCAGGTACGCATCGCGTTCCAGCGCGAACCTGCCCGGGTCCATGCCCTGCCGCTCCGCCCGCAGGTGCAGCATGGTCAGCTCGGTGGCCGCCTGCTGGTAGTCGCTCATGGCCCGGCCGAGCCCGGCCCCCCTGGCCCACTTCCTGGCCGCCTTGCGAGCGGGCAGCGTGGTGAGCATCCGTACGTCGGCGTCGGTGACCAGCCCGGTCTCCTGGTAGGCGGGCAGGTAGAAGGCCATCCTGGCGACCAGGTGGCGGCGCTCGGTCACGGTCACGACGATGAGCCCGACCAGCGCCGCCATGATCACCAGGTACGCGCCGCCGAGCCAGGACAGCGAGCCGGTGCTCGCGGCGCCGTTCCAGAGGCCGTGCAGGAAGACCGCGGCCAGGTAGCCGAGCGGGATCGCGGCGTACCTGCCCGCCGTGCGGCGGGTGAGAGCGTAGGCGACACCGAGGCCGATCATGGAGGTGTAGATCGGGTGGCCGAGCGGGTCGATCAGCCCGCGTACCACGAAGAGCTGCACCGCCGCCCCGGCGCCCTCCTCGCCGAACGCCAGCAGGTAGTAGCCGACGTTCTCCACGGCGGCGAAGCCGAGACCGGCCATGGAGGCGTACACGATGCCGTCGGTCAGGCCGTCGATCTCCGTGCGCCTGCGCAGGAGCAGCAGCAGGGCCAGGCCCTTGAACGCCTCCTCGACCACCGGGGCGAGCACGATGACGCCGATGTCCTCGACGGCGGCGGGGCCGTACCCGACCCTGGTGAAGAACTGCTGGCCGGCCAGCGTCAGCGCGATGCCCGCCACGATCGCCACCCCCGCGCCCCACACGAAGGCGAAGGCCAGGTTGAGCTTCGGCTCGGGTTCGATCCTGTCGAGCGAGAGCACGGCCGCGAGCAGCACGGGAAGGGGCGCCACCGCCAGCAGCGCGGACAGGCCGAAGCCGACCGGACCACCGCTGTACAACATGACGGCCAGCACGACCATCGCGAGAACGCCGGAGACCACCAGCCCGATCAGCAGAGCCTTGCTGGGACGCTGGGCGAGCAGTGGAGCTGTCATCGTGGTGCCCTCTCTTCCCGTCGGCTCGGCCCACTATGTGCCCGGCGCATCTACGGGCGCTTAACGCTCACTTGATTCGCGGTAGTAAGGATCCGCCACCACGGATTCACCGTCCGTGTACGAATACACCTCCCGGCCGGAAATGAACACCCTCAGCGCCCGGCTCATGACGTCCAGCGGGTCGCCGGACCAGATGACCACGTCACCGTCGAGCCCGGGCCGCAGCGCGCCCACCCGGTCGTCGAGACCCATGATGCGGGCGGGGTTCACGGTGATCGAGCGCAGCGCGGCGGCCGGGTCGAGGCCCTCCTTGACCGCCAGCGTGGCCTGGTGGACGAGGAAGTGGATGGGCACGACGGGGTGGTCGGTGGTGATGGCCAGCTCGACGCCCGCGCGGTCCAGGATGCCGGGGTTGCGCAGCGAGCGCTCGCGCAGCTCGACCTTCGACCGGCTGGTGAACAGCGGGCCGATGATGACCGGCACGTTCCGCTCGGCCAGGGTGTCGGCCAGCAGGTGACCCTCCGTGCCGTGGTTGATCACGAGGCGGTAGCCGAACTCGCCGGCCAGCCTGAGCGCGGTGGCGATGTCGTCGGCGCGGTGGGTGTGCTGGCACCACGGCAGCTCGCCGTCCAGCACGCGGACCAGCACCTCCAGCGTCCCGTCACGGTCGAACGGCTTGTCCTCGGCCGCGGCGGCGTCCCGCTTGGCCCGGTAGTCCTGGGCCTTCATGAACGCGTCGCGGATCACGGCGGCGACGCCCTGCCGGGTGGAGGGCAGCTTCTTCTGGTCGCCGTAGACGCGCTTGGGGTTCTCGCCGAGTGCGCTCTTGACGCTCACCGGCTCCTTGATCAGCATCTCGTCCACGGATCTGCCCCAGCACTTGACCGCGACCGTCTGGCCGCCGATCGGGTTGCCGGAGCCGGGCTTGATCACGGCGCTCGTGACGCCGCCGGACAACGCGTCGCCGAAGGCCAGGTCCGCCGGGTTGATGGCGTCGAGCGCGCGCAGGCGGGCGCCGTTGGGGTCGGTCATCTCGTTGGTGTCCTGGCCCGCCCAGCCCTCGGCCTCCTCGTGCACGCCGAGGTGGCCGTGGGCCTCCACGAAGCCGGGCAGCACCCAGGCGCCCGCGGCGTCCACGACCGGGATGCCCTCGGGCACGGCCACGTCCCGGCCGACCGCGGTGATCTTCCCGTCCTGGACGAGTACGGTTCCACCGTCAATGGGGTCGCCGTCTACCGGCACGACATATCCACTGGTAATGGCAACATTCATGACTCGTAACCTATCGGTGGGCTAGGGTGATGACTCTCCACCCCGGCTCATCCATGTGAAGGTCAGTCAATGTCGGACACCAGCGACCTGGGCGTGAGCCCTCTCTCGCTGCGCGACGAGGAGCTGTCGGACCTGCTGGCCGGGCAGCGGTTCGGCGCACTGGCGACCATGACCGCCGGTGGCCGCCCGCACCTGTCCACCGTCGCCTACACCTGGGATCCGCGACGGCGCGTCGTACGGATCTCGACCGTCGCCGACCGGCCCAAGGTGCGCCAGTTGCACCAGAACCCGCGCTGCGCGCTCTATGCGGCCAGCGACGACTTCTCGTCGTACGTGGTGGCCGAGGGCGAGGCGGAGCTGTCGCCGGTGAGCGACGAGCCGGGCGACGAGGTGGGCAGGGAACTGCTGGCGCACCTTGGACCGGTCGGCGACGAGGAGACGTTCCTGCGCCGGGCGGTCACGGACCGGCGGCTGGTGATCAGGCTCAGGGTGTCACGGCTGTACGGGAGCGCCCTGCCCGTCGCCTCCGCGTAGCGCGCCACCGGTCGCGATCACCACCAGGACCTGTGCCAGGGGTTCGCCCTTGCAAGTTGCCCAGTGGCGGCTTACGATCCGCGTAATTGTTAGGAAACTTTCTTTAAAGAAAGGTCCGACGTGCGCCGATTAGCCACCCCCCTGATCGCCGTTCTCGTGATCGTCGCGCTGTGCGGGCTGCCCGCGCAGGCCGCGAGCCGCCTCGTCGCCACGTTCGCACTGTCCGGGACCACGGGCACGTTCGTGGTGAGCAACCCAGGCACGACCGCCGTGACCGGCTGGTCGATCGTCTTCGAGTTGCCCGCCGGAGTCACCGCGTCCAGCCCGCAGAACGCCACCATCCGGCAGAACGGCACCAGGGTGACGCTCACTCCCGCCTTCTACATCAACACCCTCCAACCGGGCAGGACCACCGAGCCGTACAGCCCGAAGGTCACGCTCAGCGCCGCCGTGCAGCCCGTGAGCTGCCTGATCGACGGCGCGAACTGCGACGGCAGCGGCGGCGACCCGCCCGCCAAGCCGCCGGTGAGCGCCACCTACGACGTGAACGGCACCTCGGCCAAGTTCGTCGTGGCCAACAACGGCACCACCCCGCTCAACGGCTGGTCGATCGTCTTCGACCTGCCCTTCGGGGTCACCACGAGCAACGCCCAGAACGGTTCGCTCAGCCAGAGCGGGCGTACCGTGACCCTCACCCCCGCCCACTACAACACGACCGTGAACGCGGGTGGGACCACCGAGCCGTACAGCCCGGCGTTCACGCTCAGCACCGCCAATGCCGAGCCCACGAGCTGCCGGATCAACGACGTGAACTGCGACGGCTCCCCCGACGCGCCGCCGGCCGCGCCGGGCAACCTGCGCTCGCCCGCCCACACCACGAAGACCGTCTCGCTCGCCTGGGACGCCTCCGTGCCGGGCAGCCTCCCGATCACCGGGTACGACGTCTACAACGGCTCCTCGCTCGCCACCTCCGTGACCGGGACCTCGGCCACGGTGTCCGGGCTGACGCCGTCGACCGAGTACACGTTCACGGTCAAGGCCAAGGACCGCAAGGGCACGACGTCGCCCGCGTCCTCGGCACTGAAGGTGACCACCCGCAACCCGGCCGACGACACGCAGCCGCCCACCGCGCCAGGCGATCTGCGCAGCACGGCGAAGACGTCGTCCAGCGTCACGCTGGCGTGGTCCGCCTCATCCGACAGTTCCGGCATCGCCAGCTACGACGTCTACATCGGCTCTTCGGTGGCCGCGACCGTCACCGGCACCACGGCGGTCGTCTCCGGACTGTCCCCTTCGACCGAGTACTCGTTCACCGTGAAGGCCCGCGACCTGTTCGACAACGTCTCCCCCGCCAGCGCCGTGGTGCGGGCGACCACCGCGGACATCGTCGAGAACGGCTACGCCCGCGTCGGATACTTCGTGCAGTGGGGCATCTACGGCCGCCAGTACTTCGTCCGCAACCTCGACACCACCGGCGCGGCGGACAAGCTCACGCACATCAACTACGCCTTCGCCAACATCGACCCGCAGAACCTGACCTGTCTCCAAGGCGTCACCAAGGGCACCACCACCAACCCCCAGGACCCGAACCAGGGCGACGGGGCGGGCGACGCCGAGGCCGACTACGGACGGCCGTTCAGCGCCGCCCAGTCGGTGGACGGCGTGGCCGACACCGGCTGGGAGAAGCTGCGCGGCAACTTCAACCAGATCAAGAAGCTCAAGGCCAAGCACCCGCACCTGAAGGTGCTGATCTCGCTGGGCGGCTGGACGTACTCCAAGTACTTCTCCGACGTGGCCGCCACCGACGCGGCCCGCAAGAAGTTCGTCTCGTCGTGCATCGACATCTACATCAAGGGCAACCTGCCCGAATACAACGGCGCGGGCGGCCCCGGCACGGCGGCGGGCGTCTTCGACGGCATCGACCTCGACTGGGAGTGGCCGGGCGCCGAAGGGCATCCGGGCAACCACGTCAGCCCGGCCGACAAGGCCAACAACACGCTGCTCATCGCCGAGTTCCGCCGCCAGCTCGACGCGCTGACGACCACGACGGGCAAGAGGTACCAGCTCACGGCCTTCACCCCGGCCGACCCGGCCAAGATCGCCGCCGGCTGGGACCTGCCCGAGGTCGCCAAGCACCTGGACATCTTCAACGTCCAGGGGTACGACTTCCACGGCGCGGGCAGCGACAACTCCTGGGAGCCGAACCGTACCGGGCACCAGGGCAACCTCTATCTCGACAGCGACAGCCCGTACAACCCGGACTTCAGCGTCGAGAAGGCCGTGGACGTCTACCTCCAGGCCGGGGTGAACCCCCGCAAGATCACCATCGGCCTGGCGTACTACGGCCGCGGCTGGCAACAGGTCACCGACGGCGGCAAGTACGGCGAGTGGCAGCAGGCCAACGGCGCCGCCCCCGGCCAGTTCCAGGAGGAGGCGGGCACGCGGGGCTACAGCAACCTGCTGGCCATGGTGCCGGGCTGCACGATCCGGCACGACGAACTGGCGGTGGCCACGTACTGCTACACCGGGAACGGCGGGCAGTGGTGGACGTTCGACGACGCCTGGTCGATCGGCAAGAAGACGGCCTGGCTGCGGAGCAAAGGGCTGCTCGGCGCGATGATCTGGGAGATGTCCGGTGACACCGGCGCCCTGACCACCGCCCTGGACGCCGGCCTCCGCTGACCTTCGACACCGGGGCGGGACCACGGACGCCACCCGCCCCGGCCCACCCTCGCGCACGCGCCCCCAGGCGTCACCGCCGCCGCCCCCGTGAATCCCGCGTGTCTAATGCTCATCCGCCAGGCACCGGCGGGCTACTCTGCTCTCAACTCCAAGTCATGCGATCTTGTCACCGTCGAGTCGTCGTTGTGTCTCTCCCCATCAGAGGAGATCCATGTTCAGGCGACTCGCCGTCCTCGTCGCGACCTCCCTCGTCCTCCCCCTCGCCTCGACCCCCGCCGAAGCCACGACCGCCGCCGCGGATGTCGTCAACGTCGCCCACCGGGGCGCCTCCGCCTACGCCCCCGAGAACACGATCGCCGCCTTCGAGCTGGCCGCCCGGCAGGGCGCCGACCTGTTCGAGCTGGACGTCCAGGAGACCAAGGACCACGAGCTGGTCCTGATGCACGACACGACGCTCACCCGTACCACCGACGTGGAGCGCGTCTTCCCCGGCCTCGCCCCCTGGAACATCGACGACCTCACCCTCGCCCAGATCCGCAAACTGGACGCCGGTTCGTGGCTGTCCGACAAGTACGACGGCGAGCGCGTCCCCACCCTGGGCGACGCGCTGCGCGCGATGAGCGGCTCAGGGCTGGGCCTGCTGCTGGAGGTCAAGGCGCCGGAGCGCTACCCCGGCATCGAGGCCCGCATCGCCGCCGAACTGCGCGACCACTCCTCCTGGACGGCCTCGGGCAAGGTGGTGGTGCAGTCGTTCAACTGGGACTCGATGCGCAGGTTCGGACGGTTGCTGCCCGACGTGCCGATCGGGCTGCTGGGGACGCCTTCGAGCGCTGAGCTGCCGGGGCTGGCCCGGTTCGCCGACCAGATCAACCCGCCGTACGGCACGCTCACGGCCTCCTATGTACGCCGCGTCCACTCCCTGGGCCTGGACGTCCTCACCTGGACCGTCGACAACCCGGACACCATGCGCCGCATGGTCGGATACGGGGTGGACGGCATCATCACCAACAAGCCCGACGTCCTGCGCGACGTACTCGGCTCCTGAACCCACGCCCTCTCGGGGCATGTCACTTATCGCGCGGAGGGGTGAGGCGGGCCTGACCACGTCGGGAGGGCCTGCCACGATCCCACAGCCGATCGTGACGAGGTGCCGTCAGTTGGCTTCCAGAACGAAGAACAGGAAGCTCAGGAACCTCGTCCCGGTGATCTCGCGGAACTCCTCGGGGAACAGTTCACGGGCTTCCGGCACAAACGGCGGTTCGCTGATGACGCTGATGCGAAAGCCGGCCGTGGTGAAGGCCTCGGTCATCGCGTGCAGCGGCCGGTCCCAGAAGCTCATCTGTGCGGTCTGCCCGCCCATGGTCCATTCTTCGATCCGGTTACGGGTCCCGAAATAGTGGGCCTTCTCCCCGGCCAAGCGACGCATGAGGGTGATGACGAAAGGATGATCGACCGAGACGAGGAGCCGGCCGCCGGGCCTCACCACGCGTCGCAGCTCGGCCAGTGTCGGCCCCCAGTCTTCCAGGTAGTGCAGCACCAGGGACGCGATGACGTCGTCGAACGCGCCATCGGGAAAGAGCAGTGGGCCGGCCAGGTCGGCGACCCGCAGATCCGCGTCGGCACCCAGCCTTCGCCGGGCCGTCTCCAGCATCCCGGCGCTCGCGTCGATGCCGGTCACGAGGGCGCCTCGATCCCGCAGCTCGGCGAACAGGGCACCCGAGCCGCAACCGGCGTCGAGGATGCGCCGGCCGGACACATCCCCAGCGAGTTCCAGCATCGCGGGCCGCTCGTAGTACGCGTTCGCGAGGCCGGTCTCGTTCTCGGCCGTGTACCCCTTGGCGATCCTGTCGTAGTCGTTGAACCTGGACGAATCTGCACGCTTCGCATGGTTCTCGGGCATAGTCGTCATGCGGGCCATTTTGGCTCACCCGTCACGGGCCGCGCAGACATACAGCCCGTTTGCCATGGCTGGATGGCCGATGTCCTAGTGAACGTTGTCCGCGTCGCGGGACGGTGTCGCCGCAAGGGCTACGGCGGGGCGCATCCGGTACGCGACGATCAACGCGGGGACGACGACCACGGCCATGGCCAGAAAGGCGTCAGAGAAGGCAGCGCCTTCGTGACCGGGGTAGAGAGGGTTGACGGCGCCGCTGCCGCTTTGCTGTCTTGCGGTCAGCAGCACACCGAACAGGGCCGGGCCGGCGCCCGCGCCGAGGAACTGGGCTCCTTGCAGGATCCCGAGGCCGACGCCGACCTGCTCGGCGGGCAACGCGCCGGCCGCGGCGCTGATGACCGGGGTCATCACGAAGATGAACCCGACGCTGAGCCCGAAAATCCCGACCCCCGCGGGGATCAGCGACGTGCCTCCCGTGAAGGTCGACAAGAACAGGACGAACAGTCCCATGGCTGCGAGGCCCGTCAGCACCAGGGGCCGGGTGCCGATGCGGTCAGAGAGACGGCCGATCAACGGCGAGACGACGGCGACGGCGACCCCGGCCGGGATCATGACCAGGGCCCCGGCTCCCGGGCCGAGACCGTTGACGTCGACCACCAGCAGCGGGACGAGCACCAGGCCGCCGAGGTTGACGATCATGGCCAGGAACGCGACGACGACCGCGGCCCGGTAGACCCGGTTGGTGAACAGCGCGGGCGGGACGAACGGCTGTGCGACGCGGATGGTGCGCCACGCGAAGAGCGCGATTGCCGCGATCGCCACCACGAGGCTGACCCAGGAAGAGGGCGCGGTCAGGCCGGCGACCTGTGCCTGAGTGATGCCGAACAGGACCAGCCCGGCCCCCAGGCCGAGGAGGATGCCGCCGAGAAGATCGAACCGGCTCGCACCCGCCGGAGCCTGGTCCGGTAGCACGCGCAACGCCGCAGGAAGCAGCACCAACGCGACCACCAGCATGAGCCAGAACAGCGCGGGCCAGCCGAGGAACTCGCCGATCCCGCCGCCGACGGCCGGTCCGGCGGCGGTGCCGATACCCGAGGCCGCGGAGATGACGCCGATCCCCATCCCTCGCTTGCCCTCCGGCATCAACCTGGTGACGGCAATGATCGAGAGCACGGGTATCGCGGCCGCGCCTGTCCCCATCACGATCCGCCCGAGCACGAGCACGGGAAGATCGGGAGAGAGTGCGCAGATCAGGCTCCCGGCGGCGTAGGTCAGCAGAGCGAAACCGAACAGACGCCGCAGGCTCACCCGGTCGGAGATGCGGCCGTAAAAGGGGATCCCGACCGAGAACATCAGCAGGAAACCGGTGACGACCCACGCGAGCTCCGCGTCTGAAGCCCCGAACTGTGCTCCGATCGACGGGAGTACGAGATTGACCATGTCGCTGGCGATGACCGTGACGAGCATCGCCGGCATGAGCACGGCCAGCAGGGCCGGCACGGAGCTGGTTCGTTCGGTTGTAGTCGACGTGAGTGTCATTCCAGGCGTCCTCCGCACGGCAGTTACTGCCACTGCTGTAGTTACAGTTAGGACAAAGAGAACGGCGGAGGACCTGCCCCCGCCACTGCTCAGCTAGCGATTCTGGGCCGCGAGTTCGCGCTCCCTGTCCAGCACCTGCCGGAGCAGGTGGGCGATGGTCGTTCGGCCGAGCCGCTCTTCCATGGCCCGTTCGGCGTCTTGGAACTCCACCTCGAGCAGGGCCTGCATGTGGCGCCCGACCGCGCACTGGTCGCTGGGTGGATGGGCGTGCCGCGACAGGATCGGCCCCGCCTCGACCGCGGCGTAGGCGTCGTAGAGGCTGATCTCGCGTGGGGCGCGGGCAAGGGACCAGCCGCCACCACGCCCCTCAGTGGACCACACCAGGCCGGCGTCCCGCAGACAGGCGAGGATGCGCCGCACGAGAACCGGATTGCTCGCCAGGCTGTCCGCGATCTCTGCGGAGGTCAGCGAGCGGTCGCCCGGGCGCGCCAACATCGTGAGCGCGTGAATCGCGACCGCACTCCTGCTGCTGAGACTCACCCTCACCCCTTCGGACTCCGCCGCGACACTGAGTGAACTGTAATGAGGCTAGTTGCAGTTCGATCGCTCGTCAATCCAACGCCTGATGGGCTTGGGCACGAAAGGCCGACGCCCCTCGCCAGAACCGAGCCGAGTCGCTTGCTGAACAACAAGATCAGAGATGGTCGAGACCGATGGTTGATTACCAGCCGTCCCACTTTCGGCAACCCCACCAGGGACCGGTCAGATGCCTGAGCCCGTATTCGTGGTCGTTGGCGCGCGGTTGACCATGAGTAGCCCACACGAAGCATCGCGAGCCCGCGATAGGCCAATCGCTGATCTGTAGTTCGACGCCGGTGAGCTCGTCCTTCTCTGTGAGAACGTGGCCGCATACCGGAAAGAGTCCTGTCCACGCGCAGACAGGAAGGTCTTGTGCGCCGCCGCGCAGGACGTCCTGGGCGAAGCCCTCCATGCTGGACCGGGAGAGGGCGAAGCGTGTCTTGAAGGGCAGGTCGGCGTCGACGGCGGCCCACAGCACCCAGACGATCAGGGGTAACGCGAGCCAGCCGAGGAATCGGCGCCGTACTGCGGTGGCGTCGTGTATCAACGCCACGATGAGGCGGACAGCCCAGTACAACACCAGCGGCACGAGAGCGAAGATCACTACCACGCCGGATTCGGTATAGCTGAAGGGGACGCTCACCCACCAGGCGATCACGAGGGTGGTGATCACGGCAGCGGCGTGGTAGCCCCATCCTGGTGGCTTGTCGATCACGGCGTCACCCTAGCGCTTGGTCGCCGCGATCTCCAGAGACGCGGATCGCCGCCAAGACCGGCATTCCCAAGACCTCGCTTCACCGGTGCCTGTTGACCACGCGCCATCACGGCTGACCTGGGACGTGTCGTCGTGCCCGCGCTGCCGGGCTCACCAAGCTCAGCGGGTTACGGCGGTTTCCCGCTCCACGCGTGACAGCTTCTCGGGATTGCGCACGTGGTAGGCGCCGGTGACGTAGCCGTTCTCGACGCGTACCGCCACCACGCCGTCGATCTCCCCGTCGACGCGGACGAGCAGCCCGGGGCCGCCGTTGATCTGGACCGGCTCGACCGACCGTTCCGCGTCGCGTTTCCACCAGCCGGCGGCCAGCAGGCGAGCCACCTGGTCGGCCCCCACGACGGGCCGCAGCAGGGCATGTTTGACTCCGCCGCCGTCGCTCAGGGCGACGACGTCCGGTGCGAGGATGTCGAGCAGGCTCTGCAGGTCGCCGGTTTCGACCGCTCGCTGGAAGGCCTGGAGCGCGGCCTGGGTCTCGGCCGGGGAGGCGATGCCGCGGGGGCGACGGGCGGCGACATGTGCCCGCGCCCGGTAGGCGATCTGACGGACCGCGGCGGGGCTCTTGTCGACGGCTTCGGCGATCTCGTCGTAGGCCAGGTCGAACACCTCGCGCAGCACGAACACCGCCCGCTCGGTCGGTTGGAGCGTCTCCAGCACCAGCAGCATCGCCATCGAGACGCTGTCGGCCAGTTCGACGTCCTCGGCCACGTCGGGCGCGGTCAGCAGCGGCTCGGGCAGCCACGGCCCAACATAGGACTCCTTGCGCCGGACGAGCGCGCGCAGCCGGTCCAGCGCCTGCCGGGTGACGATCCGTACCAGATAGGCGCGCTGCTCGCGCACGGTGGCCAGATCGACGTTCACCCAGCGCAGCCAGGTCTCCTGCAGGACGTCCTCGGCGTCGGTGGCCGAGCCGAGCATCTCGTAGGCGACGGTGAACAACAGGTTGCGGTGAGCGACGAACGCCTCGGTGGCCGAATCCACCCGATCGCCGCCATCGCGCGGCTCGACCGTGCCCGCAGTCCGCTCCGCGCTGCGCTCGTTCATGCCCGACTCCCGCCTGCTCGTTCCCAGCCCTGGTACACGCACTAGGACGCCGGCCCCCACCCCTCCATAACACCCACGGTAGGTGGCCTATGTCACATGACCGCACTGTTACAGGAGCCAGAACACCGCCGTCTCGTGTCTGTCAGGACGCCGCACGAACGACCCAGACAGCGCCACGACCCCACACCAGGAAAGGTCTCACCAATGTCCACACCCCCGACGACCGGCCTCCGGTCGCGCATGCCCAACCCCCTCCCCTTCGTCCCCGAGATGGCGGTGGTCGGCGAGGGCCTGCACAAGGTCATCAAGAACGGCTCGATTCCGCAGACCACCGTCCACCTGCTGCAACTGCGCGCCGGACAGATCCTCGGCAGCACCTACTTCACCATCAGGGAAACCGGCAACCTCCGCAGGATCGGAGAGCCAGAGGAGCGCATCACCGCCGTGGCCACCTGGCGCGACGCCACCTTCTTCACCGACGCCGAACGAGTCGCGCTGGAACTCGTGGAAGCCGTCCTCACCCCGAACCCCTCCGGGGAACGCGTCCCCGACGAACTGCACGCCAAGGCGGCCGCGCTCTACGACGACAAAGCGCTCTGGACACTCATCATGGCGATCGCCCACATCGGCTTCTTCACCCCCGCCGCCCTCATCGCCAAGCCGATCCCCGGCATGCCCCCCGGCCAGAACTACAACGCATAACCAGCACCGCAGCACATCAGAAGGACACACAGCATGAGCATCACCACGTTCGCGGTCGCGGGAGCGACCGGCCGACTGGGACGCCACGTCGTCGACGTCCTCACCGAACGAGGACACCACGTCGTGCCGATGTCACGAGCCACCGGCGTGGACATCATCACCGGCGAGGGCCTGACCGAAGCCCTCACCGACGTCGAAGTCATCATCGACGTCGCCTCCTGGCACGCCTCCGACCAGGACGCCGCGACAGAATTCTTCCGCACGTCGGCCCGCAACCTGCACCAATACGGCCGGCAGGCGGGCGTCACCCGGATCGCCATGGCATCCATCATCGGCGTCGACAACGCCACCGCCGGATTCCTCGCCGCCAAGAAGGTGCACGAAGAACTCCTCCTGTCCGGCCCGATCCCCGTCCGCATCCTGCGGGCCGCCCAGTTCCACGAGTTCGTTGGGCAGCTCCTGGACTGGCAGCAGGGCGACACCGCCTACCTCCCGGCCCTGCCCACCCAGCTCGTGGCCTGTCGCGCCGTGGCCGAGACACTGGCCGACCTCGCCCTCGCCCCCACCGCCCCGGCCCCGGGAACGCCGATCCCCGAGATCGCCGGCCCCCGCAAGGAGACCCTGGCCGAGGCCGCCCAGCTCCTCGGCGCCCGCCGAGGCATCAAAGTCGTCGCCGTCGACGGGGCCGGCATGCCCGACGCCGAGATCGCCGCCAGCGGCGGGTTCCTGCCCAGCCCGCACGCCGAACTCGCAGGGCCCACCTTCCAGGAGTGGCTCGACACCCAACCCTGACCCAGCCGCACGGCACGACCTCGCCCTTGTTCTCGAAACCCCACACCCCGGGGAGCCTCGAGAACAAGGGCTCACTCCGACGAAAAGGAGGGCTCACCCATGCCCGTCACCACCATCGACCCAACCACCGCACTCGTCCTCATCGACCTGCAAAACCTCGTCGTCAGCCTCCCCACCACCCCGCACACCGGCTCGCAGGTGGTGACCCGCGCCGCCGAACTGGCCGACGCCTTCCGCCACCACGGCGCCCTGGTCGTCCTGGTCCGGCTCACCGCCCGCACGGACGGATCAGACGCCCCGCCAGGACGCACCGAGATCCCCCGCCCGCCCGGCCCTCTGCCCGCGGGCTGGGACGACATCGTCGACGACCTGAGCGGCCACCCCGGCGACATCACCGTGACCAAACGCACCTGGAGCGCCTTCCACGGCACCGACCTCGACCTGCAACTACGCCGCCGCGGCGTCACCCAGATCGTGCTGGCCGGGATCGCCACCAGCATCGGCGTGGAGTCCACCGCCCGCGCCGCCTACGCACACGGCTACAACGTCACCCTGGCGACCGACGCCGCAGCCGACCGGGACTCCCAGGCGCATCACCACAGCCTGGAACGGATCTTCCCGCTCCTCGGCGAGCGCGGCTCCACCGCCGAGATCATCGGCCTGCTGGCCAAGACCCGCGCCTGACGGTCTCACACGATCACTGGATGAATGGACAGATGATAACGAAAGCGCTGGAATTGCCGCTGCACATGCGGCGGAACGGGCTCAACCCGGTCGAGGAACTGACCCGGGCCCGCGACAGCGAGGGCGTGGTACGGGTGACGACGCCGTTCGGCGCGCCCGCGTACGTGATCTGCCGCTATGAGGACGTTCGCCAGGTGCCGGCGGATCCGGCTCGGTTCAGCAGCGCCCTGACACCGTTCCCGGGATCCGGGCAGATGAACGCCGACGAACTGGCCAAGATGAAGGCCGGGCAGTTGATCGGATTCGACCCGCCCGAGCACACGCGGTTGCGCCGGATGCTCACCCCGGAATTCACGGTACGGCGGATGCGCAGGCTCGAGCCGCGGATCACCGAGATCGTCCAGACGGCCTTGGACGATCTGGAGCGGGCCGGCAAGCCGGCCGACCTGGTGGAACACTTCGCCCTGCCGGTGCCGTCGCTGGTGATCTGCGAGCTGCTGGGCGTGCCGCAGGCCGACCGCGCCGAGTTCCACGCGCGTTCCGTGCGCCTGCTGGACACCTCCTTGCCGATGGAGCAGCGCGTCGCGGCGCAGCGGGAGGACCGCGCCTACATGGCCGGGCTGGTGGCCCGCGCCCAGGCGGATCCGGGCGAGGACATGCTGGGCATGCTGGTGCGCGAGCACGGCCACGATCTCACCACCGATGAGCTGACCGGCATCGCGGGACTTCTGCTGCTGGCCGGGCATGAGACGACCTCGAACATGCTCGGCCTGGGCACCCTGGCCCTGCTGCGGCACCCGGACCAGTTGGCGATGATCCGCGAGGATCCGTCCCAGGTCGAGCCCGCCGTCGAGGAGCTCTTGCGCTGGCTGTCCATCGTGCAGTCGCTGCCGCCGCGCACGACCACGACGGATGTGGAGATCGCCGGGCATGCCATCCCCGCGGGATCACTCGTGATCTGCTCGTTTCCCGCCGCCAACCGCGACCCCGCCCTCGTCGACGATCCCGAGACACTCGACATCACCCGGGGAGCCGCCGGTCACGTCGCCTTCGGCCATGGGGTGCACCACTGCCTCGGGGCGCCGCTGGCGCGGATGGAGATGCGCATCGCCTTCCCGGCACTGCTGCGGCGCTTCCCCGGCCTCGCCCTGGCCGACTCATACGAGCAGGTGAATTTCCGGGTCTCCAGCCTCGTGTACGGCGTGCACACGCTGCGGGTGACCTGGTGAGCGGACAGCCGCCGAGAGCCGACACCTCACCCACCCGGCACCCGACCACCAAGGAGAGTGATCCCAGGTCAAGGCAGACCAAGCTCCTCTCCTCCGCTCATGCGAATCATGCGAATCATGCGAAGCGGCCCGTGCGTCCCCGGTTCTTCGGCCTGATGAAGGCGAGCACAGGGTTCCTGGCCGCCACGCTGCTGGTGCAGGGGATCACCGCTGGGCAGCTCCTGTCCGACGAGGGCAGCCGCCAGTTGCACCATGCCGCTGGCCCCGTCGTCACGGTCGCGATGGTCCTGCAGATCATCGCCGCGCTCCTGGTGTGGCGGGCGGGCCGCGGATCGGCGCGGTACCTGGCCGCCAGTGCGGTCCTGATGGTGCTGATCAGTGTCCAGTTCGTGGTTGGTGGGAGCGGCAACCTCGCCGTCCACGTCCCTCTCGGCGTAGCGCTCTTCGGCGCGGGCGCCGTCCTGGCGGCACAGGTCTGGTCACCCCGCCCCGCCGACTGAACTCACAGCCCGACTCACCCACCTCGGGTGCCACCAACCGTCGGGCTCGGCTCTGCTCCACCGCGTGTCGTCTCGCCGCGCACCGCGCTTCCGAAACGCCGATGTGACGTCGATCTACGAGACGTCCTCGTCCCAGTCCGGCTCATCCGGGTCGCGTAGCTGCCGGACACCGGCAGGACCCAGGTCGGGCTGGGCGAAGGAGCAGGTGCCGATCACGTTGATGTGCCGTCGAACGAACGGCGACAGCCGCGCAGCTCGCGGGCAGGCCGGGGCCGGCTCACCGGCCCTTCCCCACCAGCCATTCGCGCAGTTGCTCGTCATCACTGAGGCTGATCAACCGCACAAGCCCTCAGTTCTCACGGTGGTTCGGCGCGTCAACCTAGGTACGTCACGTACTGATCATTCAACCGCACGGCCGACCGTACGGTTGCATCAGATTTGTGAACGCGGCGTCGGCATGTCACCGACACCCCCGTTGCCGACCAGGCATTTCACGTCTAGCCGGAGCCCAAAATACTTGGGCAGTGCACTTATTCGAGAGGTGCGGCACTCCTCAGGATCAGACCCCGTCGGTCCAGTATTTCTGGAGTCGCGCGATGGCCTCCTCCTTGCTCATCCCCGCCACGGTCGTCTCGTCAAGACCCACCCTGGAGATCAACATGAACACGAGGTCTGCGGGCAGGGCCTCCGATGGCAACTCGGGGGCTCCGCGATCGGGTCTCACCTCGTTCTGGACGCACGCCCAGAAGGTCACCTCGTCCACCTGAAGTTGATCACGGAGAATGTGGCTCCAAATACCCGGGCCGTAGGTGCTTCGGTCGACCGGGTGAGAGATCCGGGTCCTCAGAATCCTGCCATCGGGAAGATCCAACTCGTAGGTGACATGGTGCGTCCCCGTTCCTCCCCGGGCGTTTCGCACCAAACGCCAGCCCTCGATCCGACAGAACCGGTCGTGATGCTCACGGGCAGGCTGGGGCCGGCTCACCGGCCCTTCCCTACCAGCCATTCGCGCAGTTGTTCGTCATCACTGAGGCTGATCAACTGCACAAGCCCCCAGTTCTCGCGGTGGTTCGGCGCGTCGAGCAGACGGGCCTGCCAATCCTCCGCATACTCACGGAGGCCCTCGATCATCTCCGCAATGGCTTGGTCAAAGGTCGCACCGTCCGCGGCGACAGGTAGCCCTGGAATGAAAACCGACCAGCCGCCGGCTTCAGGAAGCACCTGTGCTCGAGAAGGAGTGACCACCGCGAGGTAGTGCCGGAGTCTTTCAACATCCACGAAGGCCGTCACGGCTGACTCACGACGCACCGTTGCCACGCGACCTCTCTCGGCCGCATCCAAAAGCGCCTTGAGATGTGCACGAGCTTCTGTATAGCTGTCGAAGTGAACAGCGGTCATGACGAACCCCCCAGCGAGACGCACCTCCATGATGCCACGTCACCTTAGGTACGTCAAGTACGTCAAGTACGTAAGGCACGTCACGCGCGTCAGATGCGTCAAGTACGTCGCGTACTGATCATTCAGTCGCACGGCGACCGTACAGTTGCATCGGATTTGCGAACGGGGCGTCGGCATGTCACCGACGCCCCGTTGCCGACCAGGCATTTCACATCTAGCTGGAGCCCAAGATCAGCTGCACCCGCTGGTCGAGCCGCAGCCCTCGCAGACGTAGCAGCTACCGGCGGGACGCATCTTCGTGCCGCACGTCATGCAGAGCGGCGCGTCGGCCGTGAAACGCTGGTGGCTCTCCAGCGTCACCTCCCTGGCGGCCGGCAGCACCTCCGCCGTCGGCCGGGCGGCGGGCTCGATGGGGGCCGACTGCGCCAGCGCCTCGCGGTCCACCGTCTCCTGCAGGGCCGCCGGGTCCTCGCCGCGCTGCTGCGCCGCCCGCTCGGCCGCCGAGAAGATGCCCAGCGCCGCCCGCTCGTCATAGGGCAGGTGGTCGAGGGCCAGGCGGCGGAAGATGTAGTCCATCACCGAGGTGGCCATCCGGATGTCCGGGTCGTCGGTCATCCCGGCCGGCTCGAACCGCATGTTGACGAACTTGCTCATGTACGTCTCCAGCGGCACGCCGTACTGGAGCCCGATGGAGATCGCCACCGAGAAGGCGTCCATGACGCCCGCCAGCGTCGAGCCCTGCTTGGACATCTTGAGGAAGACCTCGCCCAGCCCGTCGTCGGGGTAGGACGAAGCGGTCATGTAGCCCTTGGCGCCGCCCACCGTGAAGCGGGTGGTCATGCTCGGCCGCTGGTTGGGCATGCGCCGCCGGGTCGGCCGGTTGACCTCGATGACCTTGACCTCGGGCTCCGCGGACTCCTTGGGCTCCTGCTTCTTGGAGCCGTCGCCCACCGACAGCGGCTGGCCCACCTTGCAGTTGTCGCGGTAGACCGCCAGGGCCTTGAGGCCGAGCCGCCAGCCTTCGAGGTAGACCTGCTCGATGTCGTCGATCGTGGCCGACTCGGGCAGGTTGACGGTCTTGGAGATGGCGCCGGACAGGAACGACTGCGTGGCCGCCATCATCCGGACGTGCCCCATCGGCGCGATCGCCCGCTCGCCCATCGCGCAGTCGAACACCTCGTAATGCTCCTGGCGCAGACCGGGGGCGTCGACGACGTGGCCGTGCTCGGCGATGTACTCGACGGTCGCCTCGATCTGCTCCTGCTGGTAGCCGAGCTGCTTGAGCGCCCGCGGGATCGTCTGGTTGACGATCTGCATGGACCCGCCGCCGACCAGCTTCTTGAACTTGACCAGCGCCAGGTCCGGCTCGATGCCGGTCGTGTCGCAGTCCATCATGAGGCCGATCGTGCCGGTGGGGGCCAGGAGGCTGGCCTGCGCGTTGCGGTAGCCGTGCCTCTCGCCCAGCTTCAGGCACTCCGACCACTGGCGGGACGCCTCGGCGTGGATCTTCGCGTCCATGGAGCCGATCGTGCGCAGGTCGTCGTTGGCCGCCGCGTGCTTGCGCATGACGCGCTTGTGCGGCTCGGCGTTCCTGGCATACCCGTCGTACGGGCCCACGACCCCGGCCAGCTCGGCGCTGCGCCGGTAGGACACGCCGGTCATCAGCGACGTGATCGCCCCGGCCACGGCCCGGCCGCCGTCGGAGTCGTACGCGTGGCCCGTCGCCATGAGCAGCGCGCCCAGGTTGGCGTAGCCGATGCCGAGCTGCCGGTAGGCCCGCGTGGTCTCGCCGATCTTCTCCGTCGGGAAGTCGGCGAAGGTGATCGAGATGTCCATCGCGGTGATGATCAGCTCGGTCAGCTTGACGAAGTCGGCCACGTTGAAGGTGTTGTCGTCCTTCAGGAACTTCAGCAGGTTGATGCTGGCCAGGTTGCAGGAGGAGTTGTCGAGGTGGACGTACTCGCTGCAGGGGTTGCTGGCCGTGATGCGGCCCGTCTCCGGCGTAGTGTGCCAGTCGTTGATCGTGTCGTCGTACTGGACGCCGGGGTCGGCGCACTCCCACGCCGCCTTGGCCATCTTGCGGAAGAGGTCTTTCGCGTCGACCTTCTCGATGACCTCGCCGGTCAGGCGGGCCCGCAGCGCGAAGTCGTCGCCCTTCTCCACCGCGCGCATGAACTCCTCGGAGACGCGTACGGAGTTGTTGGCGTTCTGGTACTGGACGCTGACGATGTCCTTTCCGCCCAGGTCCATGTCGAAGCCGGCGTCACGCAGCGCGCGGACCTTGTCCTCCTCGCGCGCCTTGGTCTCGATGAACTCCTCGATGTCGGGGTGGTCGACGTCGAGCACGACCATCTTGGCCGCCCGCCGGGTCGCCCCGCCCGACTTGATGGTGCCCGCGCTCGCGTCGGCGCCCCGCATGAAGGACACGGGCCCGCTCGCGGTGCCGCCGCTCGACAACAACTCCTTGGACGAACGGATCCTCGACAGGTTCACACCGGACCCGGAGCCGCCCTTGAAGATCACGCCCTCTTCCTTGTACCACTCCAGGATCGACTCCATCGTGTCGTCCACGGAGAGGATGAAGCAGGCGCTGACCTGCTGGGGCGACCGGGTGCCCACGTTGAACCAGACCGGCGAGTTGAACGCGAACACCTGGTGCGCCAGCGCGTGCTTCAACTCGTGGTCGAAGATCTCGGCGTCCTCGTCGGTCGCGAAGTAGCCGTGCTCGATGCCGGTCGTGGTGTAGACGCCGACGACCCGGTCGATGAGCTGCTTCAGGCTCCACTCCCGCTGCGGCGTGCCCACGGCGCCGCGGAAGTATTTCGTCGTCACGATGTTGGCCGCGTTGACCGACCAGAACTCGGGGAACTCGACGCCCCGCTGCTCAAAGTTGACCGACCCGTCACGCCAGTTCGTCATGACGACGTCGCGGCGCTCCCACTGGATCTCGTCATACGGGTGCACGCCAGGCGTGGTGAAGATCCGCTTCATCTTCAGGCCCTTGCGCGGACGCTTGCCCCCGCGCGCCACTGAACCGCTGGCCGTCTCCGTCATGACTCCCCCTTCTTCGCCTTCAACTGTGAGATCTCGGCCTCGAAGTCCGCCAGGCTCTCGAAACCGCGATATACCGATGCGAACCGCAGGTAGGCCACCTCGTCGAGGTCTCGCAACGGGCCGAGGATGGCCAGCCCCACCTCGTTGGAGGGGATCTCGGCCGCGCCCTTCGCCCTGATGGCCTCCTCCACCCGCTGCCCGAGCTGCGCCAGCGAATCCTCGCTGACCGGCCTGCCCTGACACGCCCGCCGCACGCCCGCGACGACCTTGTCCCGCGAGAACGGCTCCGTCACTCCGCTCCGCTTGCTCACCATGAGCAGAACGGTCTCCTGCGTGGTGAACCTGCGCCCGCAGTCGGGACAGGTGCGACGACGCCGGATCGCCGCGCCGTCGTCCGTGGAGCGGCTGTCGATGACCCTGGTGTCAGGGTGGCGACAGAACGGACAGTGCACGCTTTCGCCTCCAAGACCTGCGGCCACCACACACGCCGGAACCACCGTGACGGGACGCTCGCGCACACTCCACGGCTGTCCATGGAGCGGTCACGGAAACACAAGGTGTGGTGAACTACATCGGTGTAACTACTAGATGTTGTGGTCCAACGGTAGAAGCGCGCGACCATGAACGCAAGTTGAGCGCACCCATCCGACCGAAGTCGCTGATCAGCCCACCCTCCCCACCAGCCTCGGGCGTGTCGCTCCGGCTCGGGTGATCTTCCCGCAGGTGAGGCGTCACATCTGTTGCGTACAGGCTCACTCGCAAACAAACCTCACAACCCTACCGAACCCCACACCAACCACCTCTCCCCCACCAACCACACCCCTCCGACCCCCCAGACATTCGCCCCAACACCGGCCCGTCACCGCCCCAACACCTGCCCTCTGCACCCACAAGACCTGACCTCCTGACCTCCGGCCCACAACCCGCACACGGCCTCCACGCCGCCTGGTCCTGACCGCCGCGCCGAGGCCCGCCCGATCCTTTCCCAGACGCCGTCCCCCGCTCAACGGACGCGCCGTGAGCCTCCCGACAATCGTCGCCGCCGCCTCAGGACCTACCTCCAACCCGATCCTGACCCCCACGCCGACCTGGGCCCTTACCTCATTTCAACCCTGACTCCGCCCCCGACCATCCCGAAAGCCGCTCACAGTCTCCGAGCAGCCGTTCGCGATTCCCTCGTCCGTGTCCGCGCGCCGGACACCGGCAGGCGGCCTCGCCCGTCACCGTAAGGCGGCCGTGTCCTTCGGAACGTACAGGCGGGCGCCCGGCCGGATGAGGGAGTCGGGCAGCCCGTTCAGCCGCTTGATCTCCTCCACCACAGCCCCGGTGTCATCGCCCTCGGCCAGCGCGTCGGCGATCTTCCACAGCGTGTCCCCCTTGTGGACCTCGACCCACTGCAACCCGGTGTGCCCGGCCACCACGACCTGGACCGCCGCGTGCCCGGCCGCCCGCGTGCCGAGCCAGAACCCGCCCAGCGACAACAGCGCCACGCCCACCACGAGCACGACCCGCCCACGCCGGGTCAGCCGCACAGGCGCAGCACCCCGCCGCCCGGCCAAGCCACCGCCCCGCCCGGCCACGCCCGGTCCGGCCACGCCGGCCCGCCGCCCGGCCACGCCGTCGCTCTCTCCAGCCGTACGACCCCGCCGTCCAGCCGGGCCATCCTTCCGGTCGGGCGCGTCGGCCCGCCGTCCAGCCATATCAGCCCGTCGCCCGGCCACGCCGTCGCCCGACCCGGCCAAACCGGCACTCTGCCTGGCCGCACGGCCTCGCCGCTCAACCGGCCGCCCGGTGCCGGCCCTCCGACTGGCCACGGTGTCCTCGCCGCCCCCGGCGGCACCGCCACACGACGAGCCGATCACCCGCCCGAGCCCTCGCCCGCCCCCTGGCTCTCGGTCGCTCGTCCGCCTCGCGCCCTGACCGTTCTCCGGGTCGCGTCCGTTTCTCCGCTCGCGCTCCGCCGACCGCTGCGGTCTCTTCCCCCGCGAGCCCGCTCGTGCGCCCCTCCCCTGGGGCACGGCTTCGTCGGGCGGGTCGTTGCTCGTGCGCGGCGGCGGTACGAGTCGCAAATGGGGCCTTTCCCCACCACCCGTGCGCGGCGCCGATCTCCTACCGGAATTCGCGCGAACGGCACCCCCCGCACGCGTAATGTCTTCCCGTCGGTCCTTGCTCTGCGTGGCTTCGGCGATCAGTGTGAGCCGCTTGACGTCTTCGCTGGTCGCATCCGTACGTGTGGGCGTTCGCATGGTTGACCTCCCGCCGTGTGGCCTGAGGAAAAGGCCGAATTAAGATCAGCAAATCGAACACGGTGTCGATCGAACTCCCGTACGATGTTGTACACCACGCTGGCAACAATTTCGAGGAAGACTCGAACAATTGTTTGAAGATGATCTTCAACAGCGATACGGTCGCTGTGTGCGACATCAGGACCACAGACCGGGAGGTTCGCCGGTGAGGCGGGCCGCCAGGCGAGGAGGAAGAGCATGACCGAGCGGGACGACGCGAACGGGGTCAGCGACCTCGCGGTGCGCCGACGAGACTCCCTGGGCTTGACACCCAGGCAGCGCAAGATCCTCGAAGTGATCCGCGACTCGGTGCAACAGCGCGGATATCCGCCGTCGATGCGCGAGATCGGCGAGGCGGTGCAGCTCACCAGCACGTCCAGCGTGTCGCACCAGCTCACCGCGCTCCAGCGCAAGGGCTACCTGCGCCGCGACCCGCACCGGCCGCGCGCGCTCGAGGTGCGCCTTCCTGGCGAGCCCGTGCTGTGGGTCGACCCCGACGCGACCGACGAGGAGCCCACGGTCAACCGCCCGACGGCTGCCTACGTTCCGCTGGTGGGCCGCATCGCCGCCGGTGGCCCGATCCTCGCCGAGGAGAGCGTGGAAGACGTCTTCGCGCTGCCGAAGCAGCTCGTCGGCGAGGGCACGCTGTTCCTCCTGCAGGTCAGCGGTGACTCGATGATCGAGGCCGCCATCGCCGACGGCGACTGGGTGGTCGTGCGCCAGCAGCCGGTGGCGGAGAGCGGCGACATCGTGGCAGCCATGATCGAGGGCGAGGCCACGGTCAAGACCTTCAAGCGCAAAGACGGTCATGTCTGGCTGGTCCCGCACAACCCCAACTACGAGCCCATCCCGGGTGACGAGGCCAGCGTCCTGGGCAAGGTCGTGGCGGTGCTGCGCCGGCTCTAGCAGGCGAGAGCTCGGGCGCGCGCCCAACCGGTCGTGCCACGCACTGGCGCGCGCCAAAACATCCACCCACGGGGCACAACATCCTCCTCGGCCCCGAGGGTGCCGAGCGGTGCCTGCCGGTCACGCGCTACGCCCGTCGCCGCAACAGCACGCCTCCGCCATGGCTATGGAACGCTCCAAAGCGAGATCCTGACGGTCCTTGCACAGCCCCATGAACGGGGCCCGACGGTCCATCAAAGCCCCACGGACGCGGGCCCGGCGGTGCTTCACAACCCCACGGACGCGGGTCCTGCCGCTCTTCACAGCCCCAGCGCCCCATGAACGCCGGTAAGAACTCCCGTGCTCGCCCCCACCGTCAGACCCCCTCGATCCGGGCCCCGCTCCCCCCGTACAACGCATGCGCCGCCCCGATTGCCTGGTCCGCGAAGGCCAGGACGTCGCGCCTACGCTCGAACGGCGACCCGTAGAGCGACCGCCGGGGCGTTCCGAAGTGGTCGCCCAGCCCCGACACCGCACCCGACAGCGTCGCCTCGGCCGTGTCGTCCGCGCGCAGCCTCAGTGCCTCGTTCACCACCCGATGCCAGCGCTCAGGGAAGACCTCCAGGGCGTGCAGCCCGGCCCCCGTCTTCGAGGTGATCTCGCCGGTGGCCAGCGTGTAGTGCAGCCGCGCGACTCCGGTCACCACCCACACCGCGCCGTACCCGCCGAGGCAGGTCAGCCCCCACAGGGAGGCCGGGCGCCAGGCGCGGGTGACCAGGCGGCGCCAGTAGCGGTCGAGGTTGCCGTCGGCCCAGGCGGCCAGTACGGAGGGATCGTTCCAGATCTTCAGCTCCTCCGGCTTCGGCCCCCGGCAGGTCAGGCCGTGCCTGGCCAGCGTGTGCCAGGTGACCGGGTTCACCTCGCCCCGCCGGTTGAGCCGCCCCGCGTGCGCCCGGGGCCGCTCGCCCAGGGACGCGGGGTCACGGCCGAGGTCGTCCCAGGTGAGGTAGACGCCGTCGAAGGGATGGACCCCGAGCCTGGTGTGGATGCGTTCGAGTACGCCGACGGGCGGCGCGGCGGCCGTCACGGCCACGAAGTCGACGTCGCTCGTGTCGGGCCGGTAGTCGCCCAGAGCCGCCGAACCCTCCAGATAGAGCCCCTCCACCAGCCCGGGAGCCTCCGCGTCGGCCAAGGAGAGGTACGTCTCGACGATCGCGTCGATCTTCGGGTGAGGCGTCATGGCCGCCCAGCCTGCCACACTCCGCGCCGCTGCCTCATCACATTCGACAATCCTAGAATGGCCGGGTGAACGACGCATATCCCTCTTTAGACCTTAAATCCACGCATGATGGACTCAAGTGGGCAGCAGTCGATCCCGGGGTGATTCCGGCCTGGATCGCCGACATGGACCTGCCCACCGCCCCCGCCGTGGCCGAGGCCCTGCGCCGGCGGGCCGACGGCGACCTCGGCTACCCGACCTGGCTGATGGAGCCGACCGCAGGACCCCTGGCCGAGGCGTTCACCGAGCGCATGGCGAGCCGGTACGTCTGGCACCCCGACCCCTCCCTCGTACGCCCCTTCAACGACCTCAACCAGGCCCTCCAGGTGCTCCTCCAGATCTGGACCGCGCCCGGCGACGGCGTGGCGGTGCACACCCCCGCCTACCACCCGTTCCTGACCACGCTGAGCGTGATGGAGCGCCCCCTCCACCCCGTCCGGCTCGAACCGGACGGCGACACGTGGCGCTTCGAGGTGCCCGACCTGTCGGGCTGCCGGGTGCTCCTGCTGGTCAACCCGCACAACCCGACCGGCCGCGTCTTCACCCGCGCGGAGCTGACGGAGCTGGCCGAGCACGCCGAACGCCACGACCTGCTCGTCATCGCCGACGAGATCCACGCCGACCTGGTGTACGAACCGCACCGGCACATCCCGTTCGCCACGATCCTCCCCGAGCGCACGGTCACGCTCACGTCCGCGACGAAGGCGTTCAACCTGGGCGGCATCCGCTGCTCGGTCGCCCACTTCGGCCACCGGGGCGCCCGCGAGGCGCTGGAGCGGCAGCCACCCTTCGTGTACGGGTCACCGAGCGTGTTCGGCGTCGAGGCCACGGTCGCGGCCTGGCGGCACGGGGACGCCTGGCTGGCCGAGACCGTGGCCCTGCTCGACCGCCACCGGCGCACGATCGCCGCCCGCCTGCCCGGCGCGTTCGGCTACCGGATGCCGGAGGCGACGTACCTGGCATGGCTGGAGGTGGGCCGGCCGGGCATGGCGGAGGTGTTCGAGCGCGAGGCCAGGGTCCGGCTGAACGACGGCGCGGACTACGGCCCCGGTGGCGAGCACCACGTACGGCTCAACTTCGCCACCACCGAGGCCATCCTCACCGAGGTCCTCGACCGCCTGGCCCGCACCGCTTAGAAGGTCGGCTCAGGAGGTCGGCTCAGGAGGTCAGCGGCGGCAGCTCAGGCGCGACCACCGCCGGCCGCTCGTCGAGGGCGGCGAGCGCCAGCTCGATCGCCTTGTCGAGCTGCGGATCGCGCCCCGCCACCCGGTCCTGGGGCGTGATCACCACCTCGACGTCGGGATCGACGCCGTGGTTCTCGACCCCCCACCCGGGCCCGTCGAGCCAGAACGAGTAGCGGGGCTGGGTGACCACGGTCCCGTCCACGAGCGCGTAGCGGCTGTCGATCCCGATCACCCCACCCCACGTGCGTACGCCCACCAGGGGCCCGATCCCCCGGTTCTTGATGCCCACGCTGACGATGTCGCCGTCGGATCCGGCGAACTCGTCCGCGACCGTCACCACGGGCCCGCGGGGGGAGTCCTCCGGGTAACGCGTCGGCCGGTAGCCGCGGGCCAGCGCCCAGCCGGTGACCTTTCGTGAGAGCTTCTCCAGGACCAGCTCCGACAGGTGACCGCCGCCGTTCTCCCGGACGTCCACGATCAGCCCGTCGCGGGCCATCTCGGTACGCAGGTCCCGGTGGAACTGCGCCCACCCCTCGGCCGTCATGTCCGGCACGTGCAGGTAGCCCAGCCTGCCCTCCGACACCCGCCGGACGTGGGCGCGCCGGTCCTCCACCCAGTCGTGGTAGCGCAACGAGGACTCGTCGGAGATCGGAGAGACCACGACCCGGCGTACGTCGCCGCCGGAGGCGGGCCGCACGGTCAGCTCGACGGGCTGCCCCGCGGTGCCGGACAGCAGCGCGAGCGGCCCGCGTACCGGGTCGACCGGGCGGCCGCCCACCGCGAGGATCGCGTCGCCGGGGCGGATCGCGACGCCGGGCGCGAGCAGCGGCGAGCGGGCGGCGTGGTCGGACGACTCGCCGGGCAGGATCCGTTCGACCCGCCACTCACCGTCCGCGTCCCTGGCCAGGTCGGCGCCGAGCAGGCCCTGGCGGCGGCGGGGGTCGCCGCCACCGCCACCCGCGCCGTACGCGTAGGCGTGCGAGGTGCCCAGCTCACCCTGCGTCTCCCAGAGCAGGTCGATCAGCTCGGAGTGGGTGCCGATGCGCTCGACGAGCGGCTCGTACCGGTCGAGCACGCCCTGCCAGTCCACGCCGCTCATGTCCGCCCGCCAGAAGTGGTCGCGCATGAGCCGCCCGGCCTCGCGGAAGCCCTGCCGCCACTCGGCCACCGGGTCGATCTGGACGGCGATCCGGTCGAGGTCCACGGTGACGACCTCGTCGCCCTCGCTCGCGGCGCGGGTCTGCAGGCCGTTCTTGCCGTTGGTGACGATCCTGGAGCCGTCGCCGCTGACCTCGAACGAGCGCACCTCCTTGCCCAGCTCGGCCTTGGCGCGCTTCTTGAGGTCGTAGCGTTCAAGCACGGTCTCGTGGTTCTGCTCGCTGCCGTCGCCGAGCCGGCCCGTGACCGGGTGGCGCAGCCACAGCAGCGCGTCCTTGCCGGTACGCAGGTTGCCGTACCGTCCGGCCTGCACCGGCACGGGAACCACGCGGGCGAAGATGCCCTCGGGGTCGACCTCGGTGCGCGGCGGCTCGTCGTCCTTCTTCTCGCCCTTGGCGGGCTTGTCGTCCTCGCCGTTGAACCCGCGTCCCTGCAGGGAGGGGTCGAACGGCGAGGGCGTGGTGGCCTGCAGCGGCAGGATGTACGGCTTGCACCCGTACGGGAAGGACAGGTCGAAGACGTGCGCGTCGTAGACCGGGTCGAAGGTGCGTATCGACAGGAACGCCAGGTGTTTGCCGTCCTTGGTGAACACCGGGTCGTAGTCGGCGAAGCGCGGCGGCGTCACCTCGATCACCGAGGTGCCGTCCACGCGTCCCATCTTGATCTGCGTCAGCCGGGAGGAGTGCGGGAACTCCCAGGCCAACCAGCCGGAATCGGGCGAGAAGGCCAGCCCGCTGACGTCGCCCTCGTCGGTGCGGTCCAACTCGCGGAGGTGCTCGCCGTCCAGGTCGGCGACCAGCAGCCGCCCGTCGTGCGTGGCCACGGCCACGTGCTTGCCGTCGGGCGCGGCGGCCAACTCCAGCACGCGGCCGAGCTGCCCGGCGGCCAGCGTCCTGACCTGGCCTCCGGGGGTGCCGATCTCCAGCGCGTCCTCCCCGCCCGCGTCGGACACCCACACGGCCCTGCCGGTGGCGTCGAGCACCTGCGGCAGCCGTACGCGTACCCCCGGCTGGACCCGCAGCGCGCCGGCGGGCCCGTCGCGGTGGGTCACCCAGTGCGCGCTGCCGCGGATCTCGACCACGCTGGCCCGCCCACTGGCGTCCGTCGCGAACGAGCCCACCCGCAGCGGCGCCGGCCGCCTGGCCCGCCCGGGGCGCGGCCCGCCCAGCTTGATCTCCAGCCGGTACGGCTCGGCGTCCAGGCTCTCCAGCAGCCACAGGTCACCGGCGTGGGCGTAGACCACCCGCTGACCGTCGCTGCTGGCGTGGCGGGCGTAGAACTCCTCGTGGGAGCTGTGCCTGCGCAGGTCGGAGCCGTCGGGCAGGGCGGAGTGGAGGTTGCCCGTGCCCTCGGCGTCGGTCAGGAACACGATCCGGTCGCCGACCCAGCTCACCGACCAGTACTGCGCCGCGCTGTCGGCGAACAGCCTGGTGAACTCGCCGTCGCCGGTGGCGTCCACCCAGATCTTGCCCGCGGTGCCGCCCCGGTAGCGCTTCCAGTGGGACGGCTCGCGCCACATCGACGACACGGTGGCGACCTTCCCCTCGCCCGGCCCCCCGCCCGGCCCCTCGCCCAGCGCGACGTCGGAGACCCAGCCGTACGGCAGCCGGGTGGCCGGACCGCCGTCGAGCGGCACCGCGTACGCCCAGCGTCTGGACCTGGAGCCCTGCCCGAACGCGCTGGTGGCGAGCACGTCGCCGGCCGCGCTCCACCCGTGGACGGTGGTCGTGCCGTCGCCCCAGTACGTCAGCCGCTCCCCCTCCGCGCCGTCGATCTCGGCCGCGAACACCTCGGGGGCGCCCTCCTTGGTGCCGGTCCACGCGATGCGGCCGCCGTCGGGCGAGAATCTCGGGTGCGACACCGGTACCCGGTCGGCGGTGAACCGCCAGGCTCTCCCTCCGGTCAGCGGAGCCAGCCAGACGTCGTCGTCGGCGACGAAGGTGACCAGGTCCCCGTGCAGGTGCGGGTGTCTCAGATATGCGCCATTTATCACATATGCACATTAATCTGCGGCACCAAGCCCAGCCCAAGATTTCCTCCGCCGGCGGACGGGCCCGGGTCCGCGAACCCCCAAGTCCGGGATGTCGGGCTTTGTAGGGGGAAGAGGTCGAACGCCACTTTCGCGCACCGTCTTCCGTGCCCTGCGAGGAACCATGAAGATCGTCGCCCGTCCGCACCAGCTCCCGCTCCGCCTGGCCACCGGGGCCTTCATCCTGAACTCCGGACTCGGCAAGATCCACGCCGACGAGCGGACGGTCGCGTCCCTGCACGGCATGGCCGCGGGCACCTACCCGTTCCTTCGCCGCCTGGACCCGGCCTTCTTCGTCCGGCTCCTGTCGAGGACCGAGGTCGCGCTCGGGGCGGCGCTGATCACGCCGTTCGTGCCGTCACTGGCCGCGGGGGCCGCGCTGACCGGGTTCGCCGCCGGGCTGGTCGGCCTCTACCTCAGGACGCCGGGGATGCGCGAGCCGGGCAGCCTGCGGCCGACCCGCGAGGGTCTCACGCTCGCCAAGGACGTCTGGATGCTGAGCATCGGGCTGAGCCTGGTGATCGAGGAACTGCGCGCCCGCGACCATCATTGATCTCCGATCCCGGGCCGCTAACGTTCCCCAGGCCGGGTAGCCGGGCACGCATGCTACACATTGGCTACACCTTGACGTCCGAACAGACTCCGATGTCCGAACAGACTCCGATGTCCGAACAGAGTCCGCCTCGCGAACTGGCCGACCACGCCGCCGCGGCCGAGCGGATCGGCTTCGACTACGCGGTCATCTCCGACCACTACTTGCCGTGGGTCGAGGAGATGGGTCATTCGCCCTACTACTGGTCGGTGCTCGGCGCGGCGGCCCAGGCCACCGAGCGGCTGCCCCTCATGACGTACGTGACCTACCCCATCTATCACCCGGCCGTGGTGGCGCAGAAGGCGGCCACGATGGGCGTGCTGAGCCAGGGCCGGTTCACCCTGGGCCTCGGCGCGGGCGAGAACACCGACGAGCACGTCGTCGGTGCGGGCCGGCCGCCGGTTGACACCAGGCACCGGATGTTCGCCGAGGCCGTACTGATCATCAGGAAGCTCTTCAGCGGCGCGTACGTCACCCACCAGGGCCAGTTCTACGACGTGGACTCCGCCAAGCTGTACGACCTGCCCGAGCGGCCCGTCCCCATCGGCATCGCCGCCTCCGGCGGGCAGTCGGCCGAACTGGCCGCCGAGTATGCCGACGTGCTGGTCGTCAACGAGCCCAGGCCGGAGGTGGTGCGGCAGTTCCACGCCGCGGGCGGCGAGGGCAGGCCCGTCTACGGCCAACTCCCCATCGCGTACGACACCGACCCCGAGGACGTGGCCGCGAACGTGCCGTGCGGCGACGACGTGGACGCCGTCCTGAGGGCCGCCAAGAGGTTCGCCGACGCCGGGTACACGCACGTGGCGCTGGTGCAGATCGGGCACGACCAGCAGCAGTCGTTCTTCGACTGGGCGGAGAAGGAGCTGCTGCCGGCCCTGCGCACCCTCTGAACCGGCCGGTCCCGCATCCCGGCACCGGGCCGCGGGACCGGCGGGCGCTACGGAACGATGTTGACCAGCTTGGGCGCGCGGACGATCACCTTGCGGGGCGCGCCCCGCAGGTAGGGCGCGACCTTCTCCGAGCCCAGCGCCAGCGCCCGCAGGTCTTCCTCGGTGATGTCGGGCGAGACCTCCAGCCGGTCACGCACCTTGCCCGCCACCTGCACCACGCAGGTCACAGAATCCTGCACCAGCAGCGCCGGATCGGCCGTCGGCCACCCCGCGAACGCCACGGACCCAGTACGGCCCAGCCGCTCCCAGCCCTCCTCGGCGGTGTACGGGGCCACCAGCGACAGCGTCACGGCCAGCGTCTCGGCGGCCTCGCGCACCGCCGGGTCGGCGGCTCCCGGACCGGAGTCGATGGCCTTGCGCGTGGCCGAGGTCAGCTCCATCATGCGGGCCACCGCCACGTTGAAGCGCTGGCCCTCGACCAGCTTGGTGACCTCGTCGATCGTGTGGTGGGTCACCTTGCGCAGCTCGGCGTCGCCGCCCTCGAACGCGGCGCCCGGCTCGCTGGTGACCTCGGACATCACGCGCAGCGCGCGGGCCAGGAACTTCTGTGAGGCGGCCGGGGAGACGTCGGCCCAGTCGATGTCGTCCTCCGGCGGCCCGGCGAAGATCATGGTCAGCCGTACGGCGTCGACGCCGAAGTCGTCGATCTGCCGCCCCAGGTCGACGCCGTTGCCCAGGGACTTCGACATGGCCTTGCCGCCGTTGATGACCTGCCCCTGGTTGAGCATCCGCAGGAACGGCTCGGTGAAGCCGACCATGCCCATGTCGTGCAGGACCTTGGTGAAGAAGCGCGAGTACAGCAGGTGCAGCACGGCGTGCTCGATGCCGCCGACGTACTGGTCGATCGGGCCCCACTTGCGTACCTGCTCGGGGTCGAACGGGCCGTCGGCGTAGCCGGGCGAGCAGTAACGCAGGAAGTACCACGACGAGTCGACGAACGTGTCCATCGTGTCGGTGTCGCGCCTGGCCGGGCCGGAGCACTTGGGGCACTCGACGTTGACCCACTCGGCGGCACTGGCCAGCGGGGCGACGCCCTTGGGCGCCAGCGCCTCGCCGCGCAGGTCGGGCAGCGTGACCGGCAACTGCTCGTCGGGGACGGGCACCTCGCCGCAGTCGGGGCAGTGGATGATCGGGATCGGCGTGCCCCAGTAGCGCTGACGCGACAGCAGCCAGTCGCGCAGCCGGAAGTTGACCGCGCCGGTGCCCCTGCCCTCGGCCTGCAGGATCTCGATGATCCTGGCGATGCCCTCGGCCTTGCTCAGCCCGTCGAGCGGGCCGGAGTTGACCAGCATGCCCTCACCGGGCGTGGCCTCGCCGGTCTCGCCGGGATCGGCCAGGCCGGTGTGCACGACGACCTTCACCGGCAGGTCGAACCTCCGCGCGAAGTCCAGGTCGCGCTGGTCGTGGGCGGGCACGGCCATGATGGCGCCGTGGCCGTAGTCGGACAGCACGTAGTCGGCCGCCCAGACCGGGATGCGCTCGCCGTTGACCGGGTTGATCGCGTGGCGGCCCAGGAAGACGCCGGTCTTCTCCTTGTCGGTGGCCAGCCGCTCGATGTCGCTCAGCCGGGCGACCTCGGCGCGGTAGGCCTCGAAGGCGGGGCGCTGCGCGTCGGTGACGATCTCGTCGGCCAGCGCGGCGTCGGCGGCGACCACGAAGAACGTGGCGCCGAACAGCGTGTCGGGCCGCGTGGTGTAGACGTGGACCGGCTCCTCGCGGCCCTCGACCTCGAACAGCACGTCGGCGCCCTCGGAGCGGCCGATCCAGTTGCGCTGCATGGTCAGCAGCCGCTCGGGCCAGCCCACCAGTTGCTCCATGTCGTCCAGCAGGCGCTGCGCGTACTCAGTGATCTTGAAGTACCACTGCGTCAGCTCGCGGCGGATGACGTCGGCGCCGCAGCGCTCGCACTTGCCGGCCACGACCTGCTCGTTGGCCAGCACGGTCTGGTCGTTGGGGCACCAGTTGACCAGGCCGCCCTTGCGGTAGGCCAGGCCGCGCTCGAAGAAGCGGATGAACAGCCACTGGTTCCAGTGGTAGTAGTCGGGGTCGCTGGTGTGCAGGCGCCGCGACCAGTCGAAGGAGATGCCGTAGCGCCGGAACGAGGTGGCCTGCGTCTCGATGTTGGCGTACGTCCACTCCGCGGGGTGGGCGTTGCGCTTGATGGCGGCGTTCTCCGCGGGCAGGCCGAAGGAGTCCCAGCCGATCGGGTGCAGGACGTTGTAGCCCTTCTGCATCCAGTAACGCGCGACGACGTCGCCGATGGCGAACACCTCGCCATGGCCCATGTGCAGGTCGCCGGACGGATAGGGGAACATGTCGAGCATGTAGCGCCGCTCACGCGGGTCGGCGGGGTCGTCGCTCGCCCGGTAGGTGTCCTGCTCCTCCCATCGCTGCTGCCACTTGGCCTGCAGCGCCTGCGGATCGTACTCACTCACGGCTAGTGTCCTTCTGGCTTGAGGCGGACCCATAAGAAAACCCCCCGTGCACACAACGAGGGGTGGAGCCGCGACGGCGAGATCGTCTTCAGGGCCGTCGCGGCCCGCTAAGAAGCAGGGTCGCGGAACGCATGTGTCAAGCCTAGCGCACCTCTTCGGCTGAATGCAGATACTCCAACGGCGTCCGCGGGCACAATGGTCTCTTCGGGTCCGGCGAGACCTGATGGTGATGTATCCGTTGTGACCTCATTCGTCCCGGAAGAATAGCCTTGCCGCCGTGGTATACCCAGACGAGCCAGATCGACCGGAGGATGGCCTGCCCCTGCAGGATCCGCCGACCGATCCTCGTGGCTTCGCTCGTTTCGCTGCGGAACCACCTGCATCTCCTGGAAAATCCCATGAGATCATGCGTGACACGTCAAATCCGGATATAACGGGACATCCGGATACAACCTCGGGAGGGTCGGCAGCAATGGCGACGGAGAACTCCGGACCTCACGTGCCGTCGTCCTGGCCGGACGCACCACGTCGCGATGTACCGCCCGCCTGGCCGGAGGAGCCGCCCGCCGCCGAGGTGCCGACGTCGTGGCCCGAGGCTCCGAGGCCGTCCCACCCGGAGCCGTCCTGGCCGGAGCCGCCGCGCAAGGACCCCTCCTGGCCCGAGCCCCCGGGCGCCTCCCGTCCGGGCCCGCCGCTCCAGGACCCGGCTCTCGGCGCGGCCTCGTGGCCGGACGCGTCGTCGCAGTCCCCGGCCTGGCCGGAGCCGCCCCGCCGCGACCCCGGCGCCTCACTCCGCGACAGCGCGGGCTCCTTCCACGACACCGGCGGCTCCCTGCGCGACATCGGCGGTCCCGAGGCACCTTCGCACCAGGCGATCCCGACGTCCTGGCCCGAGGCGAACTCCCGGGCCACGTCCCCTTCCTGGCCCGAGACCGCTCCCCGCGACGTGCCCGCCCCGTGGGCCGACACGCCTGCCCGGGGCGTGCCCGCGGCCTGGCAGGACAGCTCCGCACAGGACATGCCGACCTCATGGCCGCAGACGGGACCGCCGCCCCAGAGCGGCGTGGGCCCAGCCGGCCGGCCGGAGGGGTCGCCCATGGGCGGCCCGCCGCCCGTCCAGCCGGCCGACCCCGTTCCCGCGTGGGCCCAGCCACCCGCCGCCGCCCCCGACGCCTGGTCCAACCTGGCCAGCCCCGCCCCCTGGCCCCCGGCCGGCCCTGCGGGCGACTTCCCGCCCAACCAGAACATCCACTCCAGCCAGAACAACCTGCCCAACCAGAACACCCCGCCCAGCCAGCACGCCCCACCCGGTCAGCACCTCCCGGCCGACGAACGCACGGCCACCTACGCCCAGCACACCGAGACCCTCCTGAACGATCGCGCGGTGCCCTCCACCCCCATGGATTCTGCTCACACCGGCGCATCCTCCGCCGAAGACCAGTCCGCCCGCCCCGGCTCCAACCTGAGCCGCGATCCCTCCGACCCCGAGCACCGGTTCGTGACGGCCGGTCAAATCAGCGGCTCCCGCACCCCGCCCCCCGAGCGCCAGCAGGAGCTGTGGAACACCGTTTTCGGCGACAACTACCAGGCCATGAGCGATCAGGACGTCCTCGACGAAGAGAGGTCGGGCAAGCCCGTCTGGATCTACGCGCTCGGCGGCTCCGTGGCGATCGCGCTGGTCGCCGCGCTGCTGTGGGCGTTCCTGTGGGGCCCGCTGGCCGGTGAGGAGCCGTCCAGCGCCAGCGTGAGCAGCGAGCAGACGGCGTCGCCGCCAGCGCCGAGCGCCACCAAGACCGCCACCTCGATCGGCCCGCTGCCGAAGTATCCCGGCAAGGCGGCGGGCGTCCTCGGCCGGGTGCCGGTCGCCGCGGCCGGGATCTCGGTCCCGCGCCTGGGCGGCACCTGGCAGCTCGACCAGCGCGCCACGGTCAAGGGCACCTACGGCTTCGACAGCCGCCAGTACGTCCAGGTGGCCCCGGAGAAGTACGCCGAGTTCCTGGCCGGACCGCTGTCGCAGCGGCTGGCCTCGTACTACGAGCAGGACAACCTGGAGCCGGTCATCAAGCAGGTCGTGCTGAGCGCCCGCAAGTCCTTCTTCCCGCCGGACAACAAGGTCCGCAAGATCGCCCAGCAGCCGATCAAGGTGGGCGACCAGACGGGACGGCTGATCGCGTACGCGCTGACCTCGGAGACCGAGAAGGCCACCATCGTGACCATGGCCGTCAACACCGGCGCGAACGTCCCGGCCATCGTCTACATGTCGATCCCCTCCGACAGCAAGCAGCTCCTGCCCGACATCCGCACGGTGATGAACCAGATCAAGCTGACCGCGCCGTAGTCGCGAGCGGGCCCTAGAAGGTGCACTCCATGTGCTTGATGCCGTTGATGAAGCTGGAGTGCAGGCGGTCGGGCTTGCCGCCCTCGATGTTCGGCACGCGGCGCAGCAGCTCGCGGAACATCACCGTGATCTCGCGCCGGGCCAGATGGGCGCCGAGGCAGAAGTGCGGCCCCGGCCCGCCGAAGCCGACGTGCGGGTTGGGGTGGCGGGTGATGTCGAAGCGCAGCGGGTCGGTGAACACGGCCTCGTCCCGGTTCGCGGCCCAGTAGAACAGCAGGGCCTTGTGGCCCTTGCGGTAGAGGTGGCCGTTCATCTCGAAGTCCCTGGTGAGCTTGCGGCGCATGAAGTTCACCGGGGAGGCCAGCCGGACGATCTCCTCCACGGCCCCGGGCGCGCGGCCGTCGACGTCCTCCAGCCACAGGGCGCGCTGGCCGGGGTTCTGGGTGAGCAGGCGCAGGCCGTAGGAGATGGCGTTGCGCGTGGTCTCGTTGCCGGCCACGACCAGCAGGATGAAGAACGAGCCCAGCTCCTGAAGGGTCAGCCGCTCACCGTCGAGGTTGGCGTTGACGAGGGACGAGGTCAGGTCGCCCGTGGGGTGGCCGGTACGGTGCGCGGCCAGGTCCTGGACGAGCTGTTGCAGCTCCATCCCGGCGTTGAGCAGGCGCTCGGCGAGGTTCTCGACGTCGCCGCCGGTGTATTCGGGGTCGAAGCCGCCGAGGATGAGGTTGGAGCGGTCGAAGACGTACTGGTAGTCGCGCTCGGGGATGCCCATCATGTCGCAGATGATCTTCAGGGGCAGTCGGGCGGCGACCTCGGTGACGAAGTCGCAGCCGGGGCCCTTGGCCAGCAGGTCGTCCACGATGCCGACGGCGGCCGCCTCGACGTCCGCCTCGAACTGCTTGATCATCTTGGGCGTGAAGGCGCGGGAGACGATCCGGCGCAGCCTGGCGTGGCGCGGGTCGTCCATGTTGATCATCGACCCGAAGTACTCGGCGAACTCCGCGGGCATGTCGGGGATGTTCGTCGCGCCGCCGTCGCCCGAGCAGAAGACCTCCGGGTTCCTGCTGGCCTCGAGGATGTCGGCGTGCTTGACCAGCGCATAGTAGCCGGGGCCCTTGGGGGCGTAGGGCAGCTCCATCTCCTCGAAGAAGGCCGGGGTCTCCCGCCCGCGCAGCCGCGCGAACGCCTCCTCCCTCTCGCTCATGGGCCTGGCCCAGAATTCGCGGTTCGACAGATCGAAGTCCACGGCGCTCATGAGGCAATCATTCGAAAAGCGGCCACTTACGTCAATGGGTGGGACGTACACCGTACGTCGATGGCCGGGAAAACCTGTGGCTCCCGCTGCCGGGAACACTTTAGGGTGTCCCGCATGACCTTCTTCTACCTGCGTTAGCGATCCGCCGGCGGGTCGCGGACGACCCACCGCCGGCGATGCGGGGCGGCTGAGCGAGCGCCGTCCCGGGTCGCGACGTGGGAGAAGGACACGTGCATACGTTTGCCGTGGCCAGGGCCGTGCATGGCATCGAGCCCTTGGTGGCCGCGGAGATTCGACGTTCCAGGCTCGGTGTGGTGCGCGGGGTGCGCCATCGCGAGGTGTGGTTCGAGGCCCCGCCAGGGGCCGACCTGCTCGGCCTGCGTACGGCCGACGACGTGCTGCTGGCCGCCGCCGTGGTGGACGGGATCGGCCACGACCGCTCCGCCCTGCGCAGGCTGGCCGGGGCGGCGCGCGAGCTGGACCCTGGGTGGGTCGCCGGTGGTGGCGGTGGCGGGCTGGAGGTGTCGGCGTCGTTCGTGGGGCGGCGCAACTACACCCGGTTCGAGATCGAGGACGCGGTGGGGGCCGAGTTGGCGCGGCCGTCGCGGGTGCCGTACCACTCCAGGAGCGACGGCGGGCGGCCGCCGCTCGGCGCGATGGCGTGGCGGGTCACGATCGAGGGCGACCAGGCGGTCATCGCGGTACGGGTGGCGGACCGGCCGCTGCACCGGCGGGCGTACAAGGCGGCCTCGATCCGGGGCACGCTGCACCCGCCGGTGGCGGCGGCCATGGCACACCTCGCCCAGCTCGACAGCGCCCAACTCGGGGGTGACCGACTCGACGGTGACCGCCTCGGCTCTGCGCGCACGGTGCTCGATCCGTGTTGCGGGGCGGGCACCACGCTGGTCGAGGCCCGCGCCGTGGCGGGCTCCGCGCGGACCCGTTTCCTGGGCTTCGACCTCGACCCCGCCGCCCTCGCCGCCGCCACCGCGAACGCCGCGCACCCGGATTTCGGGCGGTCGCCGTTCGCGTGGACGATGGCCGACGGCGGCCGGCTCCCGGTGGACGCGGGCAGCGTGGACCGGGTGCTGGTGAACCCCCCGTGGGGACGCCAGGTGCCGCCCGCGGGCCTGCTCGCCCGGGGCCTGGGCCCGCTGTGGCGGGAGGTACGGCGGGTGCTGGCCCCCGGCGGGCTGGCCGTGGCGCTGGTCCACGGCGAGATCCCGGACGGGTTCGCCGTGGAGGAGACCGTCGAGGTCAGCCTGTCGGGACAGCACCCCCTCATCGCCGTCCTCCGCCCTCGCTGACCAGAACCCCCGAAGGCCGGGAGCTTCGGGCGGGCGGGGGTGTCAGGTGGCGGGGCCGAGCCAGTCCAGGATGAGCCGGTTGACCTCGGCGGGTCGCTCCAGGTGCAGGAAGTGCCCGGCGCCCGCCACCAGCTCGGCCCGCGAGCCCTCGGGCAATTGGCCCCACGCGTCCTTGGCCAGCCCGGCGCCCAGGGCTCCGTCCTGGGCGCCGTGCAGGTACAGGACGGGGCCCGTGACCGCGCGCTCGACGGCCGGGTAGCGGCCGGAGGGCGGGGTGGCGCCGAGCAGGGCCCGGTAGTAGCCGATGGCGGCGGCCAGGTTGGCGGGGTTGCCGATGCTGCGCCGGACGAACTCGAGGTCCTCGCCCGCGTCGTACCCGGGAGACCAGTCGCGCCAGAGGCTGTCGATGAAGCCGGGCGTCGCGGCGGCCGTCTCGGCCAGCGGCGTCTGGAAGAGGAAGATGTAGAAGGAGCGCTTGAGCTGCTCGTAGTCGAAGAAGCCGCGCGCGAGCGAGCCGGGCGGCGGCAGCGCCATCGTCACGGCACGGCGGAAGCGGCCGGCGGTGACGTAGACGGGCAGGGCTCCCCAGTCGTGGCCGATGACGACGGCGTCGTCGCCGCCTCCGAGTTCCTCGTGCAGCGCCCGCACGTCGGCGACGAGCGCCGCGTCCTCGTACGCGCCGTCGGCCGGGACCTCCGTGGGGGCGTAGCCGCGCATGAACGGCGCGACCGCCCGGTAGCCGCGCTCGGCCAGCGCGGGCATCAGGTGCCGCCAGGTGTGCGCAGTGTCGGGGAACCCGTGCAGGCACAGTGCCAGCGGGCCCTCTCCCAATGTCAGATACGCGAACTCCACCCCGTTGGCGTGGATAGTCCTGATCTCCATGACTGCGAAACCTAGCACGCCCCCATCTCCCTGAAAGGTGGGCAGCGTCATACACCGAGAAGTTGCCTCAGCCCTGGTTCGCCCTGATCAGATCGGCTCCCTTCTCACCGATCATGATGGCGGGGGCGTGGGTGTGGCCCCGGTTGAGCGTCGGCATGACCGACACGTCCACGACCCTGAGCCCCTCGATCCCCCGCACGCGCAGCTCCGGGTCCACGACCGAGGCGTCGTCCGCGCCCATGCGACAGGTGCCGACCGGGTGGTAGAGGGTCTCGCCGCGCTCACGCACCCACTGGGCCAGCTCCTCATCGCTCTCCGGCCCCCGGTACGGCGCCATCGGCCCGCCCGCGTACGGCCGCATCGCCACGGCGGCGAACACCCGCTTGGCGGCCTTCAGCCCCGCCACCAGGCGCCTGACATCGGCGCCGGCGGTCAGGTAGCCGGGGTCGATCACCACGTCGCGGCCGTTCAGCCCGACCTTGCCGCGGCTCTCCGGCTGCAGCAGCACGACCCCGACGGTGAGCCCGTGCCCGGTCGGCGGCGTGAGCCCGTGGTCGACGAACGGACCGGGCGCGAAGATCAGCTCGATGTCGGGCGCGGACTCCTCGTCGGACGTCCTGATGAACGCGACGGCCTCGCCCACGTTCGTGGTGAGCATGCCGGAGCGCAGGACGATGTAGCGCAGCAGGTTGCCGATGGACTCGGCCTTGGTCAGCGTCACCGGCTGCCTGCACTCGACGTACACGCCGGTCGACAGGTGGTCCTGCAGGTTCTTGCCGACCTCGGGCAGCTCGCGCACGACCGGCACCCCGGCGTCGCGCAGCTCGTCGGCCGCGCCCACGCCGGAGCGCATGAGCAGGTACGGCGAGCCGATCGCACCCGCCGACAGCACGACCTCCCGCCGGGCCCTGATCGGGGCGCCGCCGCTGTGCTCGATGCCGGTCGCGCGCCTGCCGTCGAACGTCACCCTGTTCACCGTGGCGCCTGTGACCACGTGCAGGTTCGGCCGGGAGAGCGCCGGGCGCAGGTAGGCGTCGGCCGAGCTCCATCGCCTGCCCCGGTGCTGCGTGACCGGGGTGGGCGAGTAGCCCTCGTTGGAGCGGCCGTTCAGCTCGGGCAGCCGGGGGAACCCCAGCTCCGCGCACGCCTGGAGGAACGCCGTGGTGGTGACGTTGGGGCTGCGCAGCTCGGAGACGTAGAGAGGGCCGGAGGTGCCGTAGACCTCGCCCCGGTTGCTGCCCACGCGGCGCTCGGCCCTGGTGAAGTACGGCAGGACGTCGTCGTACGCCCAGCCGGGCACGCCCCATTGGTCGTAGTCCTGCTGGCAGCCGCGCACCCACATCTGGGCGTTGAGCGAGGACGAGCCGCCCAGCACGCGACCCCTGGGCCAGTACAGCTCGCGGCCGGACATCTCGCTCTGTTTGGCCGTGGTGTAGTTCCAGTCGTAGTCCGTCTTGAAGAGTCTGGCGAAGCCCGCCGGCATGCGGATCTCGAGCTTGTCGTCCTTGCCGCCCGCCTCGACCAGCGCCACCGAGACGCCGGGGTCCTCCGACAGCCTCCCGGCCAGCACGCACCCGGCCGAGCCCGCTCCGACGATCACGTAGTCGTACTCCATGGCGCCCACTCCAAGGGGTCAGTGACTTCCTACTGCTTACTCGACGGGGGCGGGCCCGTCCATATGCGCTCGCGGCTTGAGTTCCCCCTCACAGGACGCGAATTTGTCGCCTTTCCGATGGCCGGCGTTCAACGTGTTATTACGGGGCTACCGGTCGGTATGGTCGTCCTGCGAAGATGGCGCCGAAGCCGTTGCACAGGGAGGAAGGCGTCATGCTCAATCTGTCGATCGTCCTGGAAGACAGCGCCAGGAGCACCCCCGACGGCACCGCCATCGTCTTCGGTGACATGCGGCTGCCGTACTCCATGATCGACACAGTAGCCAACCAGGTCGCGAACCTGCTGGTGGCGCGCGGAATCGGCAAGGGCGACAAGGTGGCGCTGGCGTGCCCCAACCTGCCCTACTTCCCGTTCGTCTACTTCGGCATCCTCAAGGCGGGCGCCACAGTGGTGCCGCTCAACGTGCTGCTGCAGCCGCGCGAGATCACCTACCACCTCGACGACAGCGACGCCAAGGCGCTGTTCTGCTTCGAGGGCACGCCCGAGCTGCCGCTGGGTGAGCGCGGCAGGGCGGGCTTCGAGGCGGCCGAGGGCTGCGAGCACTTCTTCGTGCTGCCCGCGACCGCGCTGGCGACCGAGTCCGCGTACGGGGAGTCGATCTGGGCGGCGCTCGGCGGCATGGCCGCGGAGTTCGAGACCGTGCAGACGGCTCCCGACGACACCGCCGTGATCCTCTACACCTCGGGCACCACCGGCCAGCCCAAGGGCGCCGAGCTGAGCCACCAGAACATGCTGTTCAACGCCATGGTCAACGACAAGATGTTCCCCCGGGGGGAGGAGGACGGCGACACCTACCTGGCGGTGCTGCCGCTGTTCCACTCCTTCGGCCAGACCACCGTCATGACCACGGGCTTCCTGCGCGGCGCCACCGTCGTGCTGATGCCGCGCTTCGACCCGGGCGAGGCGCTCGCGGTCATGGCGAAGGAGAAGGTGACGTTCTTCGCCGGCGTGCCCACGATGTACTGGGGCATGCTCACGAAGATCCACACCGAGGGCGTGGAGGTGCCGCGCTCGCTGCGCGTGGCGGTGGCGGGCGGCGCGTCCTCGCCGGTGGAGGTGCTCAAGGACTTCGAGCGGACCTTCGGGATCGGCATCCTGGAGGGCTACGGACTGTCGGAGACCTCGCCGGTGGCCAGCTTCAACCAGCCCGGCCGGCCCACCAAGCCCGGCACGATCGGCACCCCGATCTGGGGTGTGGAGATGAAGCTGGTCGACGGCGACTGGAAGACGGTCGAGGGCGAGGGGCCGGGCGAGATCGCCATCCGCGGCCACAACGTCATGAAGGGCTACTACGGCCGCGCCGAGGCGACGGCCGAGGTGATGAAGGACGGCTGGTTCCGTACGGGGGACATCGCCACCCGTGACGGCGACGGCTTCTACTCCATCATCGACCGGGTCAAGGACATGATCATCCGCGGCGGGTTCAACGTCTACCCGCGCGAGCTCGAAGAGGTCCTCATGACGCACGAGGCCGTGTCGCTGGCCGCCGTCGTCGGGGTCGCGCACGAGTCGCACGGCGAGGAGGTCAAGGCGTACGTCATCCGCACCCCCGGGGCCACGCTCACCGAGGACGAGCTGATCGCCTGGGCCAAGGAGAACATGGCGGCCTACAAGTACCCCCGGATCGTCGAGTTCCGTGACAGCCTGCCGATGACGGCCACGGGCAAGATCCTCAAGCGCGAGCTGCGCTGACCGCCCATCGGAGGCGCGGCACCCCCGCGCCTCCGCCCTCGGCCCTCCGCCCTCGACCCGATCGACCGGCCTGATTAACGAGGTGAAATGTCCCGGCGGCGGCCGGTAGCTTGCCCGTCATGCGAGATCGACCGGAAGACTTCGACGAAGGGCTGCTGCGTCCCGCGCTGAGGCAGTGGGGCATCGAGGCGAGCACGCTCGACTACGCGCCCGTGGGGTTCGGCGACTTCCACTGGGTGGCGGGCGACCGGGCCGGGCGGCGCTGGTTCGTCACGGTCGCCGATGTGCGCCGGCAGACGTTCGACGGGCTCCGGCTGGCCATGGAGACGGCGGCGGTGCTGCGCGAGGAGGCGGGGCTGGGCTTCGTCGTCGCCCCGACGCGCGCCGCCGACGGAGCCACGCTGCGCCGCCTCGACCGCCACCGGTACGCCATGAGCGTGTTCCCGTACGTGGGCGGCACGGCCGGGCACTTCGGCGACGAGTTGCCCGAGACCGAGCGCGGCCTCGTCATCGACCTGCTGGCCGAGCTGCACGCCACCCCGCCCCCGTCCACCACCCCCGCGCGACCGGTGGACCTGGCCGGGCGGGCCTGGCTGGAGCGGACGCTGGGCGACGACGGCTCCCTGCCGTGGCTCGGCGGCCCGTACTCGGGGCCCGCACGCGAGCTGGTCGCCACCCACGCGCGGACGTTGCGGCGCAGGCTGGAGGAGTTCGACCGGCTGGCGGGCAGGCCCGGCGAACCGGTCGTGACGCACGGCGAGCCGCACCCCGGCAACCTGCTGCGGGCCGACGGCGACCGGCGGCTGCTGGTCGACTGGGACACGGCCGGAATGGCGGTCCCCGAGCGGGACCTGTGGCTGGTGGCCCGGTCGGACGACGACCTGGCCCGGTACGCCGACGCGACGGGCCACTCCCCCGACCGGGACGCGCTGGCCCTCTACCGGCTGCGGTGGGCGCTGAACGACGTGGCGGAGTTCGTGGCGTGGTTCCGCTCGCCGCACGCCCGTACGGCGGACGCCGAGCAGGCGTGGGACGGGCTCACCGCGACCCTGGACGGGCTCGCCGTCGGCGGTTCCCCCTTGCCTGGATGCGGACAGTAGCCATACGGTCACTTTAAGGAAGCCCGGAAAGTCGAAGGAGAGCACGTGGGCAGGCACGCGAAGCCCCACAATCCCAAGGAGCAGCCGCCGGAGTCACCAGAGGAGTCCGGCAGCGAGGAGCAACACCCGAGCAAGGGGCGGCATGCCAAGGGCAAGCAGTGCCGCCCGACGGGGACGTCAGGGGAGCCCGTCTCCGCCGGGTAGCGAGGGTGTGCGCCCCGCCGGAGCGCACACGCCAGAGCCGGGGCCGGGGGTGTGCGCCCCGGCCGCGCTCTCGGGTCAGGGCCGGTCGAGGCTCTCGGGTCAGGGCCAGTCGAGTGCGGGGCGCAGCGGCACGCTGGAGCGGCCGTTCTGGTCGAGCTTGACCCCGAGCACCTGGTGGAGCTGCACCTTGTTGCGTTCGAAGCCGACGATGCAGCCCGCCATGTACAGGGCCCACACCCGGGCGGTGCCCATGCCGACCTCCTGCACCGCGTCGTCCCAGTTGGCGTCCAGGTTGTCGCACCAGTGGCGCAGGGTCTTGGCGTAGTGCTCGCGCAGGTTCTCCTCGTGGCGGATCTCGAAGCCGAGGTCCTCCATCTGGCGGATCAGCCAGCCCACCGACTCAAGCTCACCGTCGGGGAAGACGTAGCGGTTGATGAAGCCGCCCTTGTTGAACGTCTTCTCCTTGCCGGTCGGCCGGGTGATGCAGTGGTTGAGTATGCGGCCGCCCGGCTTGAGCTTGCCGTACAGGAACTCGAAGTAGCCCGGCACGTTGTCCTTGCCGATGTGCTCGGTCAGGCCGATGGAGCTGACGGCGTCGAAGCCGCTCTCCTTGACGTCGCGGTAGTCCATGAAGCGGACCTCGGCCAGGTCCTGCAGGCCGGCATCGACGATGGCCTTCTGGGCCCACTCGGCCTGCTGACGGCTCAGCGTGACGCCGAGCGCCTTGACGCCGTAGTGCTTGGCGGCGTGCATGACCATGCCGCCCCAGCCGCAGCCGACGTCGAGCAGCCGCATCCCTGGCTCCAGGCCGAGCTTGCGGGCCACCAGGTCGAACTTGGCGTACTGGGCCTCCTCCAGCGTCGAGCCCTCGGCCGGGTAGCAGGCACACGTGTAGGCCATGGAGGGGCCCAGGACCCACTCGTAGAACCGGTTGGAGACGTCGTAGTGGTGGTGGATGGCCTCGGCGTCGCGCTGCTTGGCGTGCCGGGAGCCCAACCTGGCCAGGGCGCTCTGCCGCATCTCCTGCGGGGGCGGCGGCACGCGCATGAGCAGCGGCTTGACACCCAGCGCGCGCACGGCTGCGACCTTCTCCGACGTGCTCAGGTCGTTGGTGGTGATGTTCCACATTCGGTCGAGCAGGGTGTACATGTCACCGTGGACGTCGAGGTGCCCCGAGATGTACGCCCGCGCCAGCCCCAGCTCCCCCGGGGCGTGCGCCAGGTAGGCCACCGCGATCGGGGACTTGACCTCGATCGCCAGGTCGGCGCCGTCGGGCCCGGCCTTGCTGCCGTCATACGCCATGAACGCGATGTTCGCGTCCGAGCCGACGATCTTTTCAAAGATGGTTGCCAGAGCCATCTACTCACCTTCCCCGTACACACTTTTCGTACAGATCCAGCAGGCGACCGTTCGAGTCGTATTCCCGCTTGACCGGCCAATAGGTGTCGCCGTTGTACAGCTCCCAGAACTGCTGACGGGCGTAGAACGAGGTCGAGTAAAGCGACTTGTGGCCGTCGAGCTCGTGCACGGAACGCTCGATGAGCCGGTTGTAGTAGCCGTCGAACTGCCCCCGTGGCAGCGGCACCATGCCCCAGAATCCGAAGTTGACGTAAAGCTTGCCCGGCTCGAGCGGGTAGAGCGGCCAGCGGGATCCGGCTCGCAGCGGGCACATCCACACAGGAGTCATGCCCACCTGGTCGTGGAAGAACTCCAGGAACTCCGCCCCGCGCTCGATCGGCGTCTCGACGTCCTGGATGACCGACTCGCTCACGGGCTTGCCCCGCCACCGGTCGACGCGGGCGGTCAGGCCGTGCTTGCGGTCGAGCGCGACCAGGCGGCGGTAGACGTCGGAGCGCATCCAGCGGCGCGGCATGAGCGAGCGCACCACCGGCTGCTGCACGCCGAATGCCCGCGAGCACCAGAACCAGTCGGTGTCCCAGCGCCACAGGTAGTCGCGGATCGACAGCCAGTCTCGGCTGCGCTGCGTGATCGACTGGTAGTAGATCCGCATGCCGGTGTAGTCGGAGACGTAGGGAGCGCGGTCGGCGAAGCGGCCGACCGTGAGGTACATCTCGCCGGGGCCGAAGAAGACGCCGTCGATGAAGTCGACGCTCTCGCCGTCGTGCACCATGCTGTCGCAGATCTCCTGCATGGCCAGCATGCACTTGCCCGCGTCGGTGAACTTGACGTGGGTGAGGTGCACGTACGGCTGGACCTGGCGCAGCTTGATCTTGATGCGCAGCGCGTAGCCCAGCGTCCCGTAGGAGTTGGGGAAGGCGCGGAACAGGTCGCGGTGCTCGTTGTCGTCGCGGGCCACGACGATGCGCCCGTCACCGGTGAGGATCTCGAGCTCTTCGACCGACTCGTGCGGCAGCCCGTCCCTGAAGCTGGTGGACTCGATGCCGAGCCCGGTCACCGCGCCGCCCAGCGTGATCGTCTTGAGCTGCGGCACCACGTACGGCATGAGCCCGTACGGCAGCGTGGCGTCGACCAGGTGCTCGTACGTGGTCATGCCCTGGACCTGGGCCGTCATGGTCTCGGGGTCGACGCTGATGACCTCGTCGAGATCCCTGGCCGAGAGCTTCGCCGTGGTCGCGCCGTCGCGGAACCTGAAGAGGTTGGACGTGGACTTGGCCAGACGGGGCGCGGCGTCACCCGGGATCTCTGCGTACGACTGCCGGATCTGCTCTACTGCCCGTTGGTGTGTCGACATCGTCGTCGTCACGGAAGCACCCCCTTGAGCTGGTAGAGATCGTCCGTAAGACGGTATCTCCCATGACCGACTCGAACCAGACCGGGGTCGTTAAAGACACGAAAACTGTTTATCGTGCCAGGTGGATGCCCTATATGGCAGGCGATTGCGTAAATTTCCTGTTGATCATTGATGGGATGCCGTTTACCACTCCGTCCACCTCCCGGCCTTCGACCGCGGCGGCCAGGTTGTCCAGGGTGGCGGTGAGCAGGCGGCCGGTGGCCTCCGCGGTGACGCCCGCGACGTGCGGCGAGAGCAGCACGTTCGGCAGGTCGCGCAGCGGGTCGCCGGCGGGCAGCGGCTCGACGTCGAACACGTCGAGCGCGGCCCCGCCCAGCCCGCCCTCGCGCAGGGCCTCGACGAGCGCCGCCTGGTCCACCACGCCGCCCCTGGCCGCGTTGACGAGCAGGGCGCCGCGCTTCATGCGCGCCGGGTCGACCAGGCCGCGGGTCTCCTGCGACAGCGCGATCACCACCACCACGACGTCGCAGGCGGACAGGAGCGTGTCCAGGTCCGCGAAGCCGGGGTCCTCGCGCGGCGTGCGGGTCCAGTAGGAGACCTGGCAGCCGAGGGCGCGGAACATCCGCGCGGCGCTCGCCCCGATCGGCCCGTAGCCGACGACGCCGACGTGCCGCCCGCGCAGCTCGTACGGCTGCAGCGCCTGCTGGGGCCACTCACCGGCGCGTACGGCGGCGTCGGCGGCGCCCAGCCGCCTGGCCAGCGACAGCGTGGCGGCCAGGCACCACTCGGCGACCGCCACGGCGCTGATGCCCGGCGTGTTGGCCAGCGGCACCCCGGCCGCCGCCAGCGCATCGAGGTCGTGCCCGTCCACGCCCACGGACGGCTGCTGGACGAACGCCAGCAGGGGCGCCGCCCGGACCGCCTCGGCGTCCATGGCGAGCGTTCCCGTCCAGTCGCCGAGCACGATCTCCGCCTCCGGCAGCGCCGCCAGGAGGGCGTCACGGTCGCGGGCCGCGGGCACGCGCAGGGCGACCCGGTCGCCGAGCGGGGCCAGCAGGCCGCGCAGGACCTCTTCCGGGAGCGGCGGGAGGGCGAGCAGGTTCCAGGGGGTCATGCCCCCACAGTAAAGCTGGCGATCACCTGTCGCATCAGTGCCCGGTTGCGCCGCCACTGGTTCTCGGCGACCGTCCAGGACAGCACGTACGCGGTGTCGCCGATGGCCACGGCCCGGCGTACCTCGTGGTAGCGGGTGCCCTGCTTGGGCCAGCGGGCGTCCCCGGCGGGTCCGGCCGTCCAGGAGAACTCCCACTCCACGGCCTTGACGCCCTGGTGCTTGACCGTCCGCTGGTCGTGGTCGACCACGTCCTGGGCGTTCTGCCGGAACGTCTCCTGCGAGTCGCGCATGATCTGGTTCGGGTCGAGGTTGACGTAGATGGACTCGACGCCGAGGTGGGCCCTGCGGTCACGGCGCGTCCACTCGGCGACGGCCTCCGCGCGCGCTCCCCGCCAGGCCGTCGGCCGCAGGATCGACCAGCCTTCCGGCGACTTCCAGACCCGGACGACGGGGACGGCCGCGCTCGGTGTCGGCGACGGGGTGGGCGTCGCGCTGGGCTGTGCCGTGGGCGTCTCGGCCGGGGTGAGCGGGCTGGTCGCGGCGGCCGGCTGGGCCGTGTGCCGCGGCGCGCCCTCGGCCGGCGAGGCCGACCTGAAGTACGCCACCGTGCCGCCCGTGACGACCAGCACCACCGTGGCCGCCGCGGCGAGCAGGGCCCGGCCGGGGCCCCGGCCCTTCCTGCGCTCCGGCGCGTCCATGTCGGCGGCGGCGGGCCGGGCGGCGATGATCTCCGTGAGCAGCCGGTCGGCCTCCTCGGCGCTCACCCGGTCCTCGGGCTCCTTGCGGAGCAGGCCCTTGAGCACCGGGTGCATGATCGGCGGGATCCTGCGGTAGTCAGGCTCCTCGGTGAGCAGCGCGTTGAGCGTGGCCATGGCGTCGCCCCGGTCGAACGGCGAGCGGCCGACCATGCACGCGAACAGCGTGGCGCCCAGCGACCACAGGTCGGAGGCGGGCCCGGCGTGCTCGGCGCGTACCCGTTCGGGGGCCAGGAAGCTCGGCGAGCCCGTGACCATGCCGGTCCTGGTGAGCGAGGCGTCGCCCTCGACCGTGGCGATGCCGAAGTCCATGAGCACGGCGCGGCCGTCGTCGGAGAGCAGGATGTTGCTCGGCTTGACGTCGCGGTGCAGGATGCCGGCCTCGTGGGCGGTACGCAGCGCCGACAGCACCTGCCTGCCCACATCGGCCGCCTCACGTACCGGCAGCGCGCCCGTGCCGAGCACCACCTGCTCGAGCGAGGGGTGGCTCACCAGCTCCATCACGATCCACGGCCGGCCGCCCTCCTCGACCACGTCGTACACGGCGACGACGGAGGGATGGTTCAGCTTGGCCGCGGTGCGCGCCTCGCGGGCGGTCCGCAGGAGCTGGCGTTCCTGGTCGCCCGGCGACAGCCCCTCCGGCAGCAGCACCTCCTTGATGGCCACCTGCCGGTTCAGCAGTGTGTCGCGGCCTTCCCAGACCACGCCCATCCCCCCGCGACCCAGTTCGCGCAGCAACTGGTAGCGCGCTGCGATGAGCCGGTTGCTCTCCGAAACCATGTCCTACCTCTGTAGCGGCGCACGCGCCTGCTGCGGACGGCCGCCGGACGCGACCATCTGTAGACCACCCGAACAGTGGGCAAGTTTCCCATACCTCCCAGCGCTTCGCGGGAAGGTCGGCAAGGCCGGGTTGCACCAGATCACCGAATGTTGTTCTACTGGGGCGGGGTCCACAGCAAGGAGAGGCCGATGCCTGAGGTTCGCCGGGGTCCGCTTTCAGGGGTGCGCGTGCTGGAGCTCGCGGGGCTCGCCCCCGGTCCGTTCGCGGGGATGATGCTGGCCGACCACGGCGCGGAGGTGCTGCGGGTCGACCGGGTCAAGGCGGTCTCCGACCGGCCCCGTACGGACGTGATGGACCGCGGCAAGCACACGATCGGGCTGGACCTGAAGGCGCCCGAGGGCGTGGCGGCCTTCAAGAAACTGGTCCGCCGCGCCGACGTGGTGATCGAGGTGTTCCGGCCGGGCGTCGCGGAGCGGCTCGGCATCGGGCCCGCCGACCTGCACGCCGTCAACGAGCGGCTGATCTACGGCCGGATGACCGGCTGGGGCCAGGACGGCCCCCTCGCCCCGACGGCCGGGCACGACATCGACTACATCGCTATCTCCGGCGTGCTGTCGATGCTGGGACGCGAGGGAGAGCGGCCCACGCCGCCGATCAACATCCTGGGCGACTTCGCCGGGGGCGGGCTCATGCTGGCGTACGGGGTGCTGCTGGCCCTGTTCGAGCGGGAGCGCACGGGCGCGGGGCGGGTGATCGACGCGGCCATGGTGGACGGCGCGGCGATCCTGTTCTCGATGTTCTACCAGGCCGTCCAGGGCGGTCACTGGGGGCCGCGGGGCACGAACCTGCTCGACACCGGCGCCCCCCAGTACGACACGTACGAGACGGCCGACGGCCGGCACGTGGCCGTCGGCTCGCTGGAGCCGCAGTTCTGGGAGACGATGGTGCGGCTCATGGACCTGCACGATCTGCCCGACCTGCCCGACCTGCCCGACAGGAACGACCGGGCGCAGTGGCCCGCGCTGAAGGCCCGCCTGGCCGAGGAGTTCGCCAAGCGCACGCGGGCCGAGTGGGAGGCGATCTTCGACGGCTCCGACGCGTGCGTCGCGCCCGTGCTGTCCATGGCCGAGGCCGCCGCCCACCCGCACAACGTCGCGCGCGGCTCGTTCGTCCAGGTCGGCGGCGTCACCCACCCCGTGCCCGCGCCCCGCCTGCTCGGCGTGCCCGCCCAGGACCTCTCCCCCGCCACCCCCCTGACCGACCTGTCCGGCTGGGGGCTGTCGCAGGAGGAGGCCGACAAGCTACGTGGCCAGGGGGTGCTCGCGTGAGTGCCCGGCCATGGCCGGATAGTCCTTCGGTTCGATCGAGTCGTGCAGCCGCATGCCCTTGCTGCCGATCTTGGACGCGGCCCTGGTCAGGGCGGCCGGCAGGCGGTTGATCAGCCGCACTCCCTGGCCCATGGCCCACAGGTCGAACCGGCTGCCCGGCACCACCCGCCGCGCCGCGTTGACGGCGAACTTGCGGCTGCGGCGTACGTAGTCGCCGATCTCGGCCTCGTAGGCGGGGAAGGCCCGCGTGTGGTCGCCGCCGTGCGCGGCCAGCTCCCCCGCCAGGATGTACGCTCCCACGACCGCCAGACTCGTGCTGCCCCCGACCGCCGGGCCTGGACAGTGGCCCGCGTCCCCCACGAGCGCCACCCGGCCGCGTGACCACGTGTCGAGGTGGAGCTGGGTGATCGAGTCGAAGTAGAACGCGGTCGCGCGCTCCAGCTCGGCCAGCAGCGTGGGCACCGCGCGGCCCATGCCGCCGAAGTGGGCGCGCAGCAGGTCCTTCTGCCGGGGGACGTCCCGGTGGTGGTAGTCGAGCGGGGCCGGCGTCCTGAACAGGAACACCGCCCGCGCATCGTAGAGGTGCGCGGCCCCGTACATGCCGGCCATCCTGCCGACGCCCGTGACGACCTCCATCCGGCCGTCCAGCCCCAGGTGGTTGGGCACCGACGCGACGGCCAGGTACCCGCCGATCCACGTGGTGAGGCCCTGCTCGGGGCCGAAGACCAGGCGGCGCACGTTGGAGTGCAGGCCGTCGGCCCCGATCACCAGGTCGAAGCGGGCCGGCTCGCCGCGCTCGAACGTGACCTCGCCGTCCTCGGAGATCGAGGTGATGGAGTCGCCGAAGACGTATTCGGCGTCGTGGCGGGTGGCGTCGTAGAAGATCTCGCTGAGGTCGTCGCGCATGATCTCGACGTGCCGGTCGGAGACCGCCCCCAGGATGCGCCGCAGCTCCACCTCGATCGGGCGTGTGCCGCCCTCCAGGTGCAGGGTGAGCCGTTCGGTGCCGGTCTTCCTGTGCTGGACCTGCTCCAGCACGCCCATCCGTTCCACGATGTCCATGGCGGGCCGGAACAGGTCGACCGCGTGGCCGCCCGTCTTGCGCAGCGCCGGGGCCCGCTCGACGAGCGTGACGGTGAAGCCGTACCGGGTGAGCCAGTAGGCGAGCACCGGCCCCGCGATGCTGGCCCCCGAGATGAGAACCTTCATGCCGCTCCTTACTTATCGTTAAGTAAGTACGCTAGCAGACGGTCTTACTTAACGATAGGTAAGGGATATTCTTGGGCGCATGCCCAGTGACACGAAGGCCCGCATCCAGGAGGTGGCCCGCGAGCTGTTCGCGGAGCAGGGCGTGCAGAACACCAGCCTGCGACAGATCTCCGAGCGGCTGGGCATCACCAAGCCCGCGCTCTACTACCACTTCTCCTCGCGCGACGACCTCGTACGCAGCATCGTCCGGCCGATGGTGGACGACCTGGAGCGGTTCGTCGACGAGCGCGGGCCGGGCGGCGACCCCCGCAGGCTGCTCGACGACTACTTCGAGCTGCTCTGGCGGCACCGGCAGGTGATCGTCATGATCGTGCGCGAGCTGGCCACGCTGAGCCAGCTGGACCTGGGCGTACGCATGTTCGAATGGCGGCGGAAGCTGATCGCCATGCTGCTCGGGCCCGAGGTCACGCAGGCGCAGCACATCCGGGCGACGGTGGCGCTGGGCGGCATGTCGGACTGCGCGGTGGAATACGCGCATCTGCCGCTGGAAGAGGTCCAGCCGACCGCCGTCGAGGCGGCCGCGGACGCACTCGGCCTCTGAAGCCGGGCGCACACCGCGCCCGGCTCGGGCCTACACGGCCACGTAAAGGTCGATCCCGTCGGAGTGGTGCACCTCGAGGTCCGTGGTGAACGACCGCGACGGCGTGCCCCCCGACTCCGTGTGCTTCCACACCTGCTGCCACGACTCGAGGAGCGCCTGCGGCATCGGGCCGCGGGCCTCCAGCATCAGCGCCTGACCGGCCGGCACGCGCACGGCCACCATGCCCTCCGGCAATCGCGGCACCGTGCGCACCCCGGTGCCGACGATCTGCGTGTAGGCCCCGTGATGGTCGCTCTCGTAATCGGTCAGCACGGCGTAGAGATTCTCGTCCACGCGGCCGGGCACATGCGCGAAGGCCCCCGGCGCTCCCGCGCGCTGCCAGAGCGCGGGCAACCTGGCCCGCGCGGGATCCATTTCATCGGCGTTGCTGGTTCGTACGGCATAGCCGACCACGACCAGTTCGGCCCGTTCGGTGATGTTCACCGGAACTCCTCCCCCAAAAGTATCCCGGCCGATCATAAGCCCCCGGGAAAGGGGGAAAACCCTGAGAGAACGCAACAGCACATACCATGGATGAATGTGAGATTTCTCAACGACCTAGAGCCCCAATACGACCTGACCTATAGCGACGTGTTCATGGTCCCGTCGCGTTCCGCGGTCGGTTCGCGGCTCGCGGTCGACCTCTCGACGAACGACGGCACGGGCACCACCATCCCGATCGTCGTGGCGAACATGACCGCGGTCGCCGGCCGGCGCATGGCCGAGACCGTGGCACGGCGGGGCGGCATCACCGTGATCCCGCAGGACATCCCCATCGACGTCGTGACGAACGTCGTCGACTGGGTCAAGAAGCGCGACCTCGTCCATGACACGCCGCTCACGCTGACCCCGCACGACACCGTCGGCGAGGCCCTGCAACTGCTGCCCAAGCGGGCGCACGGCGCGATCATCGTGGTCGACTGGGAGAACCGTCCCGTCGGCGTCGTGACCGAGGCCGACTGCCAGGGCGTCGACATGTACACGCAGCTCTCGCAGGTGATGTCGAGCGAGTTGCTCACGCTGCCCGCCGGGCTCGACCCGCGCGGCGCCTTCGACCGGCTGCACGAGGGACGCCACCGGCTGGCGCCCATCGTGGACGAGAACGGGCGGCTGGTCGGCATCCTCACCCGTACGGGCGCGCTGCGCGCCACCCTCTACCAACCGGCCGTGGACGCTCAGGGCAGGCTGCGCGTCGCCGCCGCCGTCGGCGTGAACGGCGACGTGGCGTCCAGGGCCAAGGAGCTCCTCGACGCCGGGGTCGACTGCCTGGTCGTGGACACCGCGCACGGCCACCAGGAGAAGATGGTCTCCGCCCTGCACGCCGTCAAGGCCCTCGACCCTGGCGTGCCGGTCGCGGCCGGCAACGTGGTGACCGCCTCCGGCGTACGCGACCTGGCCGACGCCGGGGCCGACATCGTCAAGGTCGGGGTGGGGCCGGGCGCCATGTGCACCACCCGGATGATGACCGGCGTGGGCCGTCCGCAGTTCTCGGCCGTGCTGGAGTGCGCCGCCGAGGCACGCCGCCTGGGCCGGCACGTGTGGGCCGACGGCGGGGTACGCCATCCCCGCGACGTGGCGCTCGCACTGGCCGCCGGGGCGTCCAACGTGATGATCGGGTCCTGGTTCGCGGGCACGTACGAATCGCCGGGAGACACGCACATCGACGCGAACGGCCGCAGGTACAAGGAGAACTTCGGCATGGCCTCCGCGCGGGCCGTACGGCTGCGGACCGCCGACGACTCGGCGTTCGAACGGGCCAGGAAGGCGTTGTTCGAGGAGGGCATCTCGACGTCCAGGATGTACCTCGACCCGAAGCGGCCCAGCGTCGAGGACCAGATCGACGCGATCGTGGCCGGGCTGCGGTCGTCGTGCACGTACGCGGGGGCCTCGAACCTGGAGGAGTTCCACGAGCAGGCGGTCGTCGGGATCCAGAGCTCGTCGGGGTACACGGAGGGCATGCCGCTGCACCAGAGCTGGTGACTCCCGCCCCGTCCGCCGGACGCGTGTCGGAGAAACGGTGGCCATGAACGAGGACGGCATCCCGAGCGCATAGAGTCGTCGGGTCGATTCACATCGGCCGAACACTCGAAACAACCGTTAACAGGAGCAGAATTCGTGGCACTCCAGAAGCCCGAGATCGACTTCCCTGGCGGCAACCCGCCCGCCGACCTCGAGATCGAGGACCTGACCGTGGGCGACGGCCCCGAGGCCAAGCCCGGCCAGACGGTCAGCGTGCACTACGTGGGCGTCTCGTTCTCGTCCGGGGAGGAGTTCGACGCGTCGTGGAACCGAGGCCAGGCCTTCGAGTTCCCGCTCGGCGCCGGGCGCGTCATCGGCGGCTGGGACCAGGGAGTCGCGGGGATGAAGGTCGGCGGCCGGCGCAAGCTGGTCATCCCGCCGCACCTCGGCTACGGCACGCGCGGCGCGCCTCCGCGGATCAAGCCGAACGAGACGCTCATCTTCGTCGTCGACCTGCTCGGCGTGAGCTGACGTAGGTCCGTTGGGACGTTCTCCGGAACGTACGTGATCTTCCGGCCCGGGGCCGGTCTCCTTACGCGGAGACCGGCCCCGGCCGCGAGAACCGCGGCCATTCACCACCCGTTCACCGCCGGACGCCGGCCGCCGAAGGCGCTCCCACTCGGTTTGCCCCATAACCCATTCCTCGCCTCCTTGACTGACACCCTCTGCAGATATGCAGATATCAGGTGGGGAAATGTCGCCGCCGTAAGGCACGATAGGCGTGTGCTACTGATCGACGTGGTCCGGGTTTCCGAGGCGGTGACGCGCACGTCCGCCAGGCTCGGCAAGATCGGCCATCTGGCGGAGTTGCTGGGGCGAGTCGGCCCGGAGGAGGCGGAGATCGCCATCTCCTACCTCTCCGGCGAGCTGCCCCAGCGGCAGGTGGGCGTGGGCTGGCGCACGCTGGAGGACATCCCCCAGCCCAAGCTGGCCGCCACCGCCACCCTGACCGTGGTCGACGAGCTGCTGAGCCGCATCAAGGCCGTCTCCGGGCAGGGCTCGCAGGCGGCGCGCAAGGCCCTCGTGACCGAGTTGTTCGCGGGGCTGGCGAGTCAGGAGCAGCAGTTCATGCGGCGGCTGCTGTTCGGGGAGCTGCGGCAGGGGGCGCTCGACGGCGTCATGATCGAGGCGGTGGCCAAGGCTTCCGGCGCGCCGTCGGCCGACGTACGGCGGGCGCTCACGCTGCGCGGCTGGCTGCCCGCCGTCGGGGCGGCGGCGCTGAGCGGCGGGGTCGCGGCGCTGCACGCGTTCCGGCTGGAGGTGGGGCGGGCGGTCGCGCCCATGCTGGCGAGCAGCGCGCCCAACGTGGCGGCCGCGCTGGAGAAGGCGGGCACGCCGGCGGCGCTGGAGTGGAAGCTCGACGGCATCCGCGTGCAGGCGCACCGCTCCGGGTCCGAGGTGCACGTGTTCACCCGTACGCTCGACGACATCACGCCGCAGGTGCCGGAGCTGGTCGAGGCCGTGCTGGAGATGCCGTCCGACGATCTGGTGCTCGACGGCGAGGTGATCGCCCTGCGCCCCGACGGGCGGCCGCACCCGTTCCAGGTGACCGCGGGCCGCGTGTCCAGCAAGATCAACGTCGCCCACCTGCGTGAGCAGACCCCGCTCACCGCCTTCTTCTTCGACGCCCTCCGGGTCGACGGCGCCGACCTGCTCGACCTGCCCTACGCCGAGCGCCAGGAGGCCCTCACCCGCACGGTGCCGCAGGGCCTGCTGACGCCGCGGCTGGTGACGGGAGAGCTCGCGGAGGCGGAGCGGTTCTTCACCGACGTGGTGAAGGCGGGTCACGAGGGGCTGGTGGTCAAGTCGGCGGCCTCCCCCTACGCGGCCGGGCGGCGCGGCGCGGGCTGGATCAAGGTCAAGCCGCGGCACACGCTCGACCTGGTCGTCCTGGCCGCCGAGTGGGGCCACGGGCGCCGCGAGGGCAAACTGTCGAACCTCCACCTGGGCGCCCGCGACCCGGAGGGCGGGTTCGTGATGCTCGGCAAGACGTTCAAGGGCCTGACCGACGAGCTGCTGGCCTGGCAGACCGAGCGCTTCCTCGAGCTCGCCGACGGCCCCACCGACTCGTGGACGGTCACGCTGCGGCCGGAGCTGGTGGTGGAGATCGCGTTCGACGGGGTGCAGCGCTCTCCCCGCTATCCGGGCGGCATGGCCCTGCGCTTCGCCCGCGTGCTGCGCTACCGGCCCGACAAGCGGGTGGAAGACGCGGACACGGTGGACACCGTCCGATCCCTGATGCTGTAGTGCTGATGCTGTAGTGCTGACGTTGCGGCGCCGACGTTGCGGCGCTGATGTTTGCGGCGCTGATGTTTGTGGCGCTGCCTCGGGTCCTGGCCGGTCCGTCAGCCGGTGGCGGTGTCCGGGAGGGTGACGTACTTGCCCAGGAAGTGCCGGGCGTTCGGGGTGTCGAGGCGGTAGTCGTAGTTGGTCAGCTTGCAGGCGTCGTCCGCGCCACTGATTGACGTCGCCACCAGCAGGTGGGAGTCAGGGCCGCCCATGAAGTTCGGGCCGCCGGAGTCGCCGAAGCAGGTGCTGCCATCGGTCTTGGCCTTCGGCATCAGGTCCAGCCACTTGCCCGACAGGCCCTTGAAGGAGATGGACGCCTGATTGCGGGTGTCGGCGTAGTGGTAGCTGTACTCCTGGGCGTGCTTCTTCTTGCTCTTGGGCAGTGCGGTCGTGGCCAGCGAGCCGAATCCGACCGAGGTGAAGCGGGTCGCGTCCATGCCGCCGCCGGCCTTGACCCGGTCGAGCAGACCGGGTTCGGGGAGCTGGGCGGGCTTGACGCCCTGGACGGGCGCGGAGAAGACCACGACGGCCATGTCGTGCAGTTCCCCGGAGTCCTTGAAGCGCGGGTCGGGCACGAACCGGCCGGTGTGGAGCGTGTCCCCGGGCTTGTACTCGCCGTCGAAGGTGACCTTGGCGGTCTTCTGCCCGGGATCGCCGCAGTGGGCGGCCGTGAGGAAGACCGTGGGCGAGATCAGCGTGCCCGTGCAGTAGCTCCACGTTCCGTCGGGATTGGCCTTGTCGCCGATGAGGGCCCCTACTTCTGGGTGCGCGTTGCCATCGGCGGAGCCGTTGGTGATGGCGGAGGCCGGGGTGGTGGTCACCGCGATCCATCCTGCCGAAAATATGACAAATGCGGCAAAACGCATTCACCGATGCTACGGTCTTCCCCTCGTCCGCAAAAGGGCCCTCCAGCGAAGATCTACCGACGGCCGCCGCAGCTCAACGCACATGCCCCAGCCCGCCGCACCCACCCTCAGAAGGATCTACGCGACACCGCGCCCGGCGACCCGCCTCACCCCACCCGAACCCCCTCCCACTTCGCACTGAGCGCCCTCCCGCTTCGCACCGAACCCCCTCCCCCTTCGCACTGAGCGCCCTCCCACTTCGCGCCGAACGCCCTCTCACTTCGCGCTGAACGCCCTCTCACTTCGCACCGAGCGCCACCGAACGGACGACGGCCGGTTACCGCCCAGTTGCCGGGATCGAAGACCAGGACGGGGGTGGCGATCCACCGCATCTCGAAGCCGGCCGGCAAGACGACGACGCCGCTACGGACGATGACCGGGCCTGACGTGCCCGGTGTGGGCGCTTCAGGGGGACATTACGCATGCGCTGTCGACGAAAAGGAAACCGAACGCGTGAACGACACCCGGGCCGTTGTCGCCGACAAGACCGGCCCCGTCTTCGACATCCGCGCCCTGCTTGACGCACCTGGTTGAGGAGCCCTGTGGACGAGCCCGGCGCCGAAGCCACTCACCGTTCAGACGAGGCGATCGGCACCTCCCGCACCTCCACACCTCCGCAGGCCCACAGGCCCGCACCTCCGCAGACCCACAGCTCCGCAGGCCCACAGCTCCGCACCTCCGCAGACCCACAGCTCCGCAGGCCCACAGCTCCGCAGGCCCACAGCTCCGCACCTCCGCAGGTCCGCACCTCCACACCTCCGCAGGTCCGCGGGTGGGCAGCTCTGCGGGTCTGCAGATCCGCAGATCCGCAGGTGGGCGGGTCCGCAGCTCGAACAGGTCGGCAGGTCGGCAGGTCGGCAGGTCGGCAGTCGGCAGGCGGCCATGATCGCTTGTGTTTCAGCCCAGCACCGGGACGCGCGGTCCCGGCAACCTGCCGGGTAGCCCGGCCAACGTGCCTCACGTGCAAGAAGGGACCATCTCGCCTCGATCTGCGAGAAGAGACCGGCAGCCCAAGACAACCGTCGACCAGCGGCCACCTGCTCCTGATCAAATACCCGGTCCCGAACGCCACCTGCAACTACCTCCAGGCAGGAGGCGGCGGACCGCCGCTGCCCGTCTACGGGAACAACAGCGACACCTCCACCGCCGACATCGTGACGACCACGGGACTGGCACCATGCAGGCTCCAAAGCCGACTCGGACCGATCGACGGCCAGCCGTGCGTCCCGTCCCCGTTGCGGGGCATCACCCCACGTCGCCGCGTATCGCCACGTAACCGGTCAGGCCATCGGCCAACTCGACCTGGTCTCCGTCCCTGAGCGCGGACAGGGCCTGCTGCAACGCGAAGGTGCCCCGGATGGTGGTGATACGGCGACGCAGGTCGTCATCGTCCCGCCAGCCGCCCAATCTGAGGACCCGTTCCAGGAAACCGTCCCCGTACGAGGCTCCGAGCGCAGCCAGGTCCTCAGCGGGGTCACCGATGGAGACCTCGTCCCAGTCCACGACCCCACTCAGCCGTGGTAGCCCGTCATCGTCCCGCTCCCACAGGACGTTCTCGGCGCCGAGATCGCCATGCACCACCGCTACGGCGAGGTCAGGCAGGTCGTCGAGAGCCGCGAGCTGCCGCTCGGCCAATAGGCGACCGTCTTCGGGCATGAGCCTGTACAGCTCGGTCCGGACGTCCGCCGCGAACTGACGCCACCGTCCCTCCGCCGTCGTCAACACCGCCCGTGCCTCTTCACCGGCCCTGCTCGCCGCCTCGCCCAGCCCGGTCAGCAGCGCGACGTACTGACTGGCCACGACTTCGGCCACCTCGGGGTCCGCGACCATGCCAACTTCCAGAGGCGCCCCGGGAACCCGGCTCAGCACAAGGAACCGCACGTCATCCACGCGGCCATCACCGCACGCACACGTGACCTCATCTACGCAGCCATCGCCACACGCACACCTGATCTCACCGACCCACCCATCCCCACATGCACACCTGATCCCATCCACCCAGTCATCACCACACGCACACGCACACATGGCCCTGTCCGCGCAGCCATCGCCGTACTCACGCCTGACCTCATCCGCACGGCTAACGTCGTGCTCAGCCGTGACCCCGTCCGCTGGCTCAGCGCCGCCGTCGTCCCTCGCCGAGGCGCTCAAGGGAGCGGAGGGGGTGGAAGGAGCGAGTGGCGGGTGCTCGTGTCGGGGCTCGGCCGTGTCCCCGGCTTCGTGCCTCGGCAGACCCTTGCCCGTCTTCTGCCGACTCCGCTCTTGCAGCGGCTCCGGTATGCGGAAACCCAGGTCGAGCCCGGCCAGCACCCGCAAGGTGGCGGCGCGTTGCGGTAGGCGGGCGGCCGCCGCATCCGTACGGGCCAGGCACACGACCCGGTCGGCCCCGATCACCACCTGGTGGAACTGCCCTTCGTGGACGGTGACGTCCCCGAGGTCGGCGTCCGGCAGCAGTCGGTTCAACAGCGCACGATTCGCCTTCAGGACTTCCATGACCGTGTTCGCACTACTCTCCGTCACCGCTAAAGCTCGAAGCCGATGGTTGATCTCGCGAGTATCAGCCGGGTGAACGAACGTATCAGCCGGGTGAACCGGCACGGCACAACAGGCAAGGCGCCCAGCCCACCGCACGGCGGGTGACCGGCCGATTGCCTCGTGCAAGCCTGGGAGCGGGTAACCGGCCCGATTGCCTCGCCCACGCCTGGGGAGCGGGTAACCGGCCGATTGCCTCGCCCACGCCTGGGGAGCGGGTAACCGGCCGATTGCCTCGCCCAAGCCTCGAAAGGAGAGATTTCCGCAGTTCACGGGACGGGATCAGAATTGTTGGGGCGATGGCGAATCCGTCTCGGCGGCTCACTTCACCAGGCGGACAGTCATCGGATACCGGAAATTCCCCTCCGACAGCGCCGAGACGCCGGCGACGACCGACAGCACGATAGCCGCGACCCAGATGAAGGGCACCAGCACCACACCGACAATGGTCAGGCTCAGCAATACCGAGGCTCCCACCACCGTGATCTGGAAATTGAGCGCCTCCAGCGCCTGTCTGCGAATGTAGGGCGAAGTCTTGCCACCGGTGAGCAGCAGAAGCAGGGGCCCCAGGATCGGAAAACCGACGACGGGCAGCAGGTGGGCCAATGCCCCGCCGAGGCGCTCGCTGCTTTCCGTCATGTTCTGCGGACCAACCGGACGCTGCGGCGGCGAAGCGGGCCGGGGCGCCACCTGGACGCCGTACAGCTCGTTCATGATGGGCATCAAGTCGCCGTGGGTGCGTGCCGTCATCGCACGCTCCAGCCGCTCGTCGAACTCGAACTTGTCGAAACGGCCCTCCGCATACGCCGCCTTGACGTGCTCGACCACATCCTCACGGTCCTGGTTGGTGACGCGCAGATGCGCCGGCGGCACCTGTCCCGGCCCGGGGGTTCTTGGTACCCCAGCCATAATCGCCATGCCTCTCCCTAGAGAATCGAGCTGTCACCCCCCATACTGCGTCCCCGTAACGTCTCGTGCCATCGGGAGAAACCCGGATCTGTCCCCTAGATCATCCCCGACGCCGGGGCTCCAGACGGTATAAAAAGGATTCATGAGATGGCGAGACCGCTACGGCATTCGTCGACTACGCGGCCGTAAGATCGCGAAGTTCGACCGCGAGGCGACAGACGCCGACATCGAGGCGCTCATCGCCTTTGCTCGTTCGCGGCGTGGTGTGGAGTTTTACGTCGAGCCGGAGACTTTTGCCACTGACACCACCGCCGTGGCAGTGGCCGACGACGGCGAGTGGACCCGGCGCAGGGTCGGCTCGCCCGCAGTGATCCACAAGGTCGCCCGTGATCTTGCTCTGCCCGTGTACGACGTACAGCTCACCGGATACCCGCAGCGTATGCGCGCGTACAACGAGCGGCGCAAGAAGGAAGAGGGCGACAACGGCCTTTAGAGTCTCCCCTACCCACCCCTGGTTCTTCCCTCCTTCCCTCCGCCCCTTTCCTACCGGGTATGCGGTGATCTGCCCACCTGTTCAGGGCTGCCGGTGACAACGGGCTCCCCTCCCGTCCATCGAGTCTCCTCGATCATGATGTCTGGCCGTTCACGAGGTCTGGCCGCGCATGGCGTCCTGTCCGGGTACAGCGTCCTGTTCGAGTACGGCGTCGTGGGCTCGGGCGTGGAGTCGGGTGTGTGGCGGGTGTGGGCGGGGTCGGTCGTCGGTGCCGCGTGAGGGAGTTGCTGTGATCTGATGCGCGCCTGGACGGGGACACGGCCAGCCCGGCGCGCCTCAGATTTCTGCGGCTGATGTTCGGCAAACACCACCCTGGCCGAGGGTCACTCCAGGGTGGGAGGTAGGTCGTCGTCATCGAGGACGTTGATCAAGGGGAGGAGCCAGGCGGCTGTGGTGGGGCCCATGGCGGAATCGAGCTCTGCCGGAGTCGGCAGGCGGTCTCGGAGGATGGCCGGGGAGAGAAGGTTCTGGAGGGCGTGCATGAGCAGGTTGGCCATCGAGTAGCTGGGGTCGGTGGTCAGGGCGCGTTCGAGGGCTATGGTCGCCTGGACGCTGTTGCCTGCCCGCCAGGCCGCCATCGCCAGCAGGGACGCGACCGGCGGCACGAAGCGGGGCTCCAGCCTGCGGGTCAGGTCTTTCCAGAGCTGGGCATGGGACTCGTCCATGCGGGTCCATGCCTCGTCGCGGACTCGCATGACCAACAGGTCCAGCCCCAGTCTCGCCGCTTCCGCGTCGCTCAGGCGACCGCCCTCGGTATGGGTCTCCAGGGCTGATCGCACCCTTGCCAGGCCGTCGGACACGAACTGTTCGGCGAAGACTTCGAGATTGGTCGCGGACATGAGCTGGGCTCGGAAGTCTGCGATCACCTCGGACGTGGCTCGGCGCATCGCCACTCGTACGGGACCGGTGATGGGGGCAATGGTACGTTCCAAGGCTTCGCGATCGGGGAGCGCCACCAGGCCGCGCACCGTGGCCTCGGCGGCTATTTGGGAGGTGGACAGGTCGTACGGAGTGCCTTCCGCAGGGCAGCAGGCCGCCTGGTCGCAGATGTACGACCAATAGCGGCCCTCGTGGGCGCGCAGGGCCTCGCCCACCTGGACCCCGGCCTTGGCGGCGAGGACTCTGGCCTCGTCGGTGGCCGGGGTGACCAGCTCGCCTGGGCCGTAGCCGACGATGACGACATCGGTGATGCCCTCGCGGCCGAAGAGGGGTGTCATGGCATCGAGGGTCCCCGGCGGGAAGGGCAGACCCCATCTGGCCACCATCTTGGCCTGGCCCCGTGCGAGGCCGATGACGATCAGGCTGGCGGAGGGGTGGAATCCGACGAGGTAGGGCACGGCGGCCAGGATGTCGATGGGGCTGGTGAGGGTGAGACAGGGCTCTGTGGCGGGGAACGGCGAGGACGGCGAGGACGGCGAGGACGGCGAACTGGACGACGAAGGGGAAGAGGAGGGGGAGAAGGAGGCGGATCGTGGTGGTGGTGGCGTGGGTGAGGACGTCAGGGTGTTGCGGCTCAGGGCGTCGGAACTCCCGGGGTTGGGGGCGGTGGTGGGGTGAGAGGTGGTGGTGGCGTGCCGATTGAGGGCTGAGTGCGGGTTGTGGGTGGGGTGCGGGTTGTGGGTGG
>NZ_BAAAZP010000121.1:77420-94030 GCF_039536965.1 Nonomuraea antimicrobica
TGGGATGCGGGTTGGGGACGGAGTGCGGGTTGGGGACGGAGTGCGGACTGGGGGTGGCGGCGGGTGCGGGTGCGGGTGCGCTGAAGGGATAGGGCCTGGGGGTGGGGTTGGAGGTGAAGCGGTTGGTCGTCATGGGTCCAAAGGGTGCCGTGCCAGGACTGGCCCGCAAGCCGCCGAACGCGATTCTGTGGATGACCGCGTAGCCAGGCTCGGCGGTTGTGGACAAGCGCGGCAACGGCTGCGGCGCCCGTCCTTCGCATCCGGTGCCGAGCGGCTCGGTGCGGCGTGGTGGTCAGGCTCGTGGTGAGGCGGATCTCACGCGTGATGAGGCGGATCGCGCGCTGTGACGGTGACGGTCGCGTGATGAGGCAGAGGTGAGGTGAAGAGGGCGAGGGCCACGCATGGTCATGAGACCGAGGTCACGGCGGGTTCGGGCGGACCGCACCCGTACGTGTTATGCGACCGAAGCCAGGCGAGTACGTACGAGGAGGGCCGCACCCGCCACGGCGGCAGGCATGGCGATGACCGACACGAGGGGCACCAGGAACAGGACGAACACGGCCACCCCGAAGCCCAGCGCGCTCGCCTTGTTGGCGCGCAGCAGCGCGAACCGTTCTTTGCGGGCCATCCCCCGCCGTTCCATGGACAGCGTGGTCAGCTCCACCGTGAGGAAGAAGCCGGACACGGCGGCCCCCAGCACCGGCACCACCGTCTGGCCCACCACCGGAATGAACCCCAGGAAGAACAGCGGAATCGTGAACAGCAGCACGTAGAAGAGCGTCACCAGGCTGTCGCGGATCGAGCGCGGCAGCGTACGCCACCACGGCTGCTCGTGCTCGTCCTCCAGGGCGTCCACCGCCGCCGACAGCTTCTCGTAGAACGGCTCCCCGATGGCCAGCGTCACAGCCGTGAACGTGATCACGGCCAACGCCAGCCCCCCGAAGAACAGCGCGATGCCCACCAGGGTGCGGAACAGCTCCCGCCAGCTCCACGAATCGGCGAACGGCGTCAGGAACTCGGCCACGTCGGACGCGTTCCTACCGAGGAAGATCAGCGCCACCACGTAGACGGCGAACGCGATCAGCGCCGGAATCAACCCGAACGCCCACCAGCGGCCGTTCCTGGCCACCCACCCGAACCCCTGGAGGAAGAAGCCGACACCGGCCGTGAAATCGCGCACTGATCGCATGCCCGGCAGGCTAGCGCCAGAAAGACGTCACCGCGTAGCCGAGTTCGGCGAACAGGTCGCGCAGCAGCGGGAGCGAGATCCCGAGCACGTTGCCGTGGTCGCCCTCGATGCCCTCCACGAACCAGCCGCCCCGCCCCTCGATGCTGAACGCGCCCGCGAGGCCGAGCGGCTCGTCGGTGGCGGCGTAGGCGGCGATCTCCTCCTCCGACGGCAGGCCGAAGTGCACCACCGTGGTCGCGACCTCCGCCACCTGACGCCCCGCGGGTACGTCGATCACGCAGTGGCCCGTGACGAGGCGGCCCGTGCGACCCCGCATGAGGCGCCAGCGCTCCACGGCCTCCTCGCGGGTGGCGGGCTTGCCGTACGGGCGTCCGTCGAGTTCGAGGATCGAGTCGCAGCCGATGACCAGCCCCTCTTCGAGCCCGCTCGCGACCGCCTCCGCCTTCGCCTTGGCCAGCACCAGGCTGAGCGCGGCGGGCGAGTGGGCGGAGAAGGAGTCCTCGTCGACCCCGCTGACGATCACCTTCGGGTCGAGGCCGGCGGTGCGCAGGAGGGCCAGGCGGGTGGAGGAGGCTGAGGCCAGAACGATCACCGGCCTAGCCTACCGGCCACCGTCCGTGGTCCGTCTGCGGCCAGGGGCGCGACGAACGAGCGTCTGACGACGGGGTCTGCGGGGTCCACCGGCCGCGGCCCACCAGTCGGGGCCCACCGGTCAGGGCCCACCGGTCGGGGGGCTGCCGAGTCACCGGGCGGAGGCGGTGCGGTTCGACAGTCGGAGTTCGGCGTGCCGTCTGTGGGGTTCACCACTCGGAGTTCGACGTGCCGGGAGTGATCTCGCGTTCGGTGCACGGGGTGCCGATGCCGCCGGACGCTCCGGGCGTGACCTGGCGTTCGGTCCGGTACGGCTCGTACGGCAGGCCCTGGCGCGGCACGTTCCCGCCGAAGATGCCGTTGAGCAGCCTGCCGAGCAGATCGCCCAGCCCGCCGGGGAGGGACGACTGCTCACGGTCGAGGAAGTCGGCCAGGGCGCCGGGGTCCATGTCGCGGTCGGCGGCCCGGTTGGCCAGGAGCGACATGATCATGGGGGCGATCAGCGGCATGAGCTTCATGATGGTCACGGTGCCGACCCCGGCGAGCTGCGCCAGCCCGGCCGCGGCCTGCTCGGTCCCCTGCCCGCCCAGGACGTGGCCGAGGATGCTGTGCCCGTCGCGGGTGAGCGAGGCCACGTCGCCGTTGAACGGATCGGCGTCCAGGTGGTCCTCCAGCGCGTCGCGCAGTGCGTCGGCGCCGTCGGGGTGTGCGGCGTTGCGGGCCATGCCCCCGACGATGGTGCCCGACACCGCCTCGATGACCTTGCGGGCCGTGAGCGGGTCGGTGCCGAGCATCCCGGCGATCTGTTCCAGCCCGGAGTCCCCGAGTCCGGCGAGAAGCTCGTCATTCAGTGTCACGACGATCCCCCGATCCCAGTTGTCGGAGATGTTCCCTTGCCGGACTCGAAGCAACGTCCGAATTGTCCTAATTTTTGGGAAAGTGTCCGAACTTACGGACGAGGCTCGGGCTCGCCGACCTCCACCGGCGCAGGCTCCACGGCAACGGACCCCCCATTCGAACCAGGCGAACCATGCGAACCATTCGACGCCGCCGGACGGTATGGGATGGGCACGGGCGCTGGGCGGGTCTCGATCGGGCTGGGGAGACCGGCGGCGGTGTACGCGCCCGCCTCGTCCAGCGTCTCGTGCTCCAGCAGGGCCGCCACGATCGCGTCCAGCTTGTCGCGGTTGTCGGTGAGGATCCGGACCGCGCGCTCGTAGCACTCGTCCACGATCCGCCGCGCCTCCTCGTCCACCGTGGCCAGCGTGGCGGGCGAGGCCTGCGGCTGCTGGCCGTCGTTGGGCAGGATGGTCAGCGGGCCGACCTTCTCGGACATGCCCCACCGGCCCACCATGCCGCGAGCGATCATGGTGACCTGCTCCAGGTCGTTCTCGGCGCCGGTGGTGATGACGCCGTACACGACCTGCTCGGCCGCCATGCCCCCGAGCGCGCCCGTGATGCGCCCGCGCAGGTACTGCTCGTCGTAGGCGTAGCGGTCGGTGTCGGGGGTGGACAGCGTGACGCCGAGCGCCCGGCCGCGCGGGATGATCGAGATCTTCCTGACCGGGTCGGCGCCGGGCTGGAGCATGCCGAGCAGCGCGTGCCCGGCCTCGTGGAAGGCCGTGCGGGTGCGCTCCTCCTCCGGCATGACGATGCTGCGGGCCGCGCCGAGCTGCAGCTTCTCCAGCGCGTCGGCGAAGTCGGCCATCGTGACCTTGTCGCGTCCGCGCTTGGCGGCGAGCAGGGCGGCCTCGTTGACCAGGTTGGCCAGGTCGGCGCCGGTCATGCCGGGTGTGGTCTTGGCGAGCTGGTCGAGGGCGACCTCGCCGTCGAGCGGCACTCCGCGCGAGTGCACGACCAGGATCGCGGTACGCCCCGCCGCGTCGGGCAGGCCCACCTGCACCGTACGGTCGAAGCGCCCCGGACGCAGCAGCGCCGGGTCGAGGATCTCCGGCCGGTTGGTGGCCCCGATGACGATCACGCCTTCGGCGCCGGAGAAGCCGTCCATCTCGGTGAGGATCTGGTTGAGCGTCTGCTCGCGCTCGTCGTGGCCGCCGATGCCGCCCGCGCCGCCCCTGGCCCGCCCGATGGCGTCGATCTCGTCGATGAACACGATCGACGGCGCCACCTTGCGCGCCTCCTCGAACAGGTCGCGCACCCGCGAGGCGCCCACGCCGACGATCATCTCGATGAACTCGGAGGCGCTGGCCGAGAAGTAGGGCACCTTGGCCTCGCCCGCGACCGCCCTGGCCAGCAGCGTCTTGCCGGTGCCGGGAGGCCCGGCCAGCAGCACGCCCTTGGGCAGCTTCGCGCCCAGCCTGCGGTATTTGCCGGGGTCCTTGAGGTAGTCGACGATCTCGACGAGCTCGTTCTCGACCTCGTCGATGCCCGCCACGTCCTCGAACGTGACCCGCACCTGCCCCGCGTCGACCGGCTTGGCCGCCTTCGACTTGCCGAGCCCGCCCAGGCCACCGCCCATCATGCTGGCGCCCCGCCGCATGATCCAGATCCACAGACCGGCCAGCAGCAGCACGGGCAGCAGCGACAGCAGCAGGTTGGAGAAGAACCCGCGCGTGATGGGCTGCGAGGTGATCTCCACCTGACCGGTGGCGAGCTGCTGGTCGAGCTGGTCGGTGTTGGCGAAGGCTGGGATCTCGGTGGCGAAGCGCGTGTACGTCTCGCCACCCTCGGGGTTGTTCGCCGCCTTGCGCAGATCGCCCTCGACCGACAGGCCCTGGGCGTAGATGTCCTTGACGTTCTTGGTGTTCACCTGCTTGGTGAACTCGGTGTACGAGATCGTCTCCACGGATCCGCTGTCGACGAACGACGACACCACGAAGAAGCCCGCGTACACCACGAGCAGCGTGACGACGAAACGCCACCAATTGATCTTGGGCCGCCCGCCGGGCGTGCCGGGCAGGCCCTCCGAGCGCCAGGGCGGCTTGCCCTTGCCCTTGTCCGGTGTCTGCGGCGGTCCAGAGCGTTCCACGGCGTCACTCCCCACATCGCCGCTTTCATGATCCTTCTAGCCTAGAACACGCACCCCAGAGACCACGCGGCCGATGTCGGGCCACTGCTTGCGCTGCGAGTCAGGCACTGTGACGAACGCGAGTCCCGGCTTGCTCATTCCCCCATCCATGATCACGACGGCTGCCTGGGAGCTGCGCTTGCCGTACGTGACGCGGTAGACGAGCATCCAGCCGCGCTTGACCGGCTGGGAGGCCAGCCAGGTGATGCGGGAGCCCTTGGGGTGGTGGTTGAGCGTCCAGCGGGCGGCCAGCAGGGCGGTGTCGCGCGGCGTCTCCTGCTCCATGGTCGGCAGCGGGCAGGTGACGAGCACGCCGCGCAGGCCGCCGCCACGCTGATTGGGCAGCACCTGCTTGCTGGTGAACGGCGCCGCCCCCGACGTCTTCCACGGCCCGGGCATCCGCGGCACGGCCAGCCCGGTACGCGGGTCCTTGACCACGCGCTTGGCCGGGGCGCGCATGGGCATGCGCTTGACCTTGCTGGTGAGCTTGGGCACGCGCGGGTCGGCGTACAGGGCCTGCATGGCCGTGTAGCCGGGCGCGAGTGAACCTCCCGGAGCAGGCGTCTCCCGCGGTGCGGCCCCCGCGGGGCCGGGAGACGCGGGGCCGGGAGACGCGGGGCCGGGAGACGCGGGGCCGGGAGACGCGGGGCCGGGAGACACAGGGCCGGGAGACACAGGGCTGGGCGACGCGGGGCTCGCGGACGTCTCGGCCGTCGGTGCGGAGCCGGACGAGGACAGCGCGGCCGGCGGCGCGGTTACCGGCCCCGCCGCGACCTCGTCCGGCTCGGACGGGAGCACCATGGCCAGCGCCACGGCGACAGCCGTGACGGCGGCGGCCATGACCAGCCCCCGATACACCACCCGCATGCGCAGATCGCCGATGCGGGAGCGTTTGGGCGGAGAAGTGGGAACGCTACGCCTTGCCGGATCTTTCACCCGGGAATCCTCGATCTCATCTTCCCCATCGAACACGACGGGAGCGTACGACATATCCCGGCATTGCGTCCTTGAAGCAACCGAAGTGCAATCTTGGCGTGGTGGAATGATGTCGTGGAACAGGTTGAGCTGCGATTCGACCACGCCTCGCAAGCGTCCCAGACACACACCAACCTCTCGGCGATCCGGCAGAGCTCCACCGGTCTCTGGGTGGCCGGTGACGAGACCGCGACCTTCGAGCACCTCACCTGGACCGGCGACCACTACGGCGGCCAGCGCACCTTCCATCTGGCCGACCACGTCACGCTTCCCGCTGGGCCGCAGGACGAGGCCGACATCGAGGGCCTGGCACGCGCGAACGGCTACCTGTGGCTGGTCGGCTCGCACAGCCTCAAGCGCAGGAAGGTGAAGTCGAAGGACCCCGGCAAGGCGGCCGAGCGGCTGGCCACCCTGGTCAGGGAGGAGAACCGGTTCATCCTCGCCCGCCTGCCGCTGGATCCGCAGTCCGAGACACCCGGCGAGGGGGCGATCCTGTCGGGCTCCCGCGCCCTGACGACGCACCTCGGCGAGGACCCGCACCTGGCGCCGTTCCTGGCGCTGCCGGGCAAGGACAACGGCCTCGACGTCGAGGGCATCGCCGTCACCGAGGACCGCGTCTACCTCGGGCTGCGCGGGCCCGTGCTGCGCGGCTGGGCGGTGGTGCTGGAGCTGCGGGTCGAGGACGCGGGCAGGGGGCGGCTGCGGCTGCGGGAGCCGTACCGCAAGCACTTCCTGGACCTGGACGGGCTCGGCGTGCGGGACATGTGCCCGGACGGCGATTCGCTGCTGCTGCTCGCCGGGCCGAGCATGGACCTCGACGGGCCCGTACGCGTCGTGCGCTGGCGGCTCGGCCCCGAGCGGCGGGGGCTCGTACCGGCCGACGAGTTGGAGACCGTGCTGGAGCTGCCGTACGGCGTGCGGTGCGACCACCCGGAAGGGCTGGCCCGGCTGGCGGACGGCAGGCTCATCGTCGTGTACGACAGCCCGTCGCCCGCCCGCATCACCCCGGCGGGCGGCGTCCTGGCCGACGTGTTCGAGATCTAGGCGGTTCGAGGTCCAGGCGGTTCGAGGTCCAGGCGGTTCGAGATCTAGGGCAGTTCAGGGCCTGGTGACGCGGCCCGCCAGCCAGGGCGCGTCCGCGACGAACGTGCACGAGCCCGGCTCGATCTCCGTGAAGCCCGCGTCACGCACCACCGGCAGCCCGGCGGCCACCAGGGCGTCGAAGTCGTCCCGCGCGGCGGCCGTGCGCACCGAGACCGCGAGCCCCCGCTCCCGCCAGGCCGCCCGCTCGCCCGCGTCGCTGGCCCACCAGGCGAGCTGGGCGGCGTGCCCGGCCTGCGCCATGGCCTTGCCCGCGGACATCTCCAGCGCCGGGTTGGCCCACAGGACCGGCGGTTGCGCGGGCCCCGGCCCGGCGGTGTCGGTCAGCTCGGTGCCCGACACCTGCAACCGGGCCAGGTCGCGCGGCCAGTCGTCGAGGGGCACGGGCGGGTGGACGCGTACCTGGGCGGTGCGGTGCTCGACCGTGCGGCCGGGCAGCGCGACGGCCCGGCGCCACTCGGCGCCCCTGGCCCGGCGGACGACCTTGCGGATCTTCCCGGTGGACTGCCAGGCGTGCAGCTCGGCGGTCCACTCGCCCGGGTCGTCCAGCAGGCCCAACACGGCCATGGCGGCGGCCTCCAGGGCGTCGGTGCGTTCGGGAGGTGCGGCCCGCTCGATCCTCACGACCAGGGGCAGCACGTACAGCTCGGAGTTCATCGCCCTCTAGCATGCCCGATGGCCAGGGACATTCCGGCGGCGAGCAGGCACAGGGCGCCGGCGGCGTACCAGGCGAGGTCGTAGGCGCCCAGGTGGTCGCGGGTGAGCCCGGCGCCGATGGCGGCGATCGCGGCCCCGACCTGGTGCGAGCCGAACACCCAGCCGAAGACGACGGCCCCGTCGGCCCCGTAGATCCGCCGGCACAGCGCCACCGTGGGGGGCACGGTGGCCACCCAGTCCAGCCCGTAGAAGATGATGAAGATCAGCATGCTGGGCTCGGTCGTGGCCGCGAACAGGCTGGGCAGCACCATGAGCGACAGCCCGCGCAGCCCGTAGTAGACGCCGAGCAGCACCTTGGGGTCGATCTTGTCGCTGAGCCAGCCGGAGGCGATCGTCCCGGCGATGTCGAAGATGCCGATGATCGCCAGCAGGCCCGCGGCGACCGGCTCGGCCATGCCGTGGTCGTGGGCGGCGGGGATGAAGTGGGTGCCGACCAGGCCGTTCGTGCTGGCGCCGCAGATCGCGAAGCCGCCCGCGAGCAGCCAGAACGGCCGCGTCCTGGCCGCCCGGGCGAGCACGGTGACGGCCCTGACCGCCGCGTTGACCGTGACCGGCGCCGCCGCGCGCACGGCGCCCGGCTCCGCGCCCAGCGCCGTCGTGCCCACGTCCTCGGGACGGTCGCGCAGCAGCCACCACACGAACGGCACCACGGCCAGCGCCGCCGCGGCCACGGTCAGCGAGGCCACCCGCCAACCGGGTCCCCCGGCGAGCTGGGCGAGCACCGGCAGGAAGACGAGCTGGCCGGTGGCCCCGCCCGCGGTGAGCACGCCGGTCACCAGCCCCCGGTGCCGGACGAACCAGCGGTCCACCACGGTCGCGGCGAACACCAGGGCCATCGAACCGGTCCCGAGGCCCACCAGCACGCCCCAGCAGAGCAGGAGCTGCCAGTTCGCCGTCATCAGCACGGTGAGCCCGCTGCCCGCGGCGATGAGCAGGAGCGCGATGGCGACCACGCGGCGCATGCCGAAGCGGTCCATGAGGGCGGCGGCGAAGGGGGCGGTCAGACCGTAGAGCACCAGGTTGATCGAGACGGCCAGCGAGATCGTGCCGGTCGACCAGCCGAACTCCTCCTGCAACGGGGTGATCAGCACGCCGGGGGTGGCGCGGAAGCCGGCGGAGCCCAGGATGGCCACGAACGCGACGGCCGCGACGAACCAGGCCCGGTGCAGCCGTCGACGGGTGGGGGTGGAGGCGCTCACTGTCATGCGCCAATCCTGATTTATCTGCTTACATGGTCACGAGCGGCCGGAAAGCCAATATGTGAAAGAATCAGGCCATGCTCCATCGTGTCGCCGTCGTGGTGCTCGACCACTTCGCACCGCTCGACCTGGGCGTGCCCGGCCAGGTGTTCTCGGCCGCGGAGAGCGCGGCGGGCGAGAAGCTGTACGAGGTGGTCACCTGTTCGGAGGGCGGCAGGCCGGTGCGGTGCGGCGCGGGCTACAGCGTGCTGCCCGACCACGACCTCGGCGTGCTCGACTCGGCCGACACCGTCGTGGTGCCCGGCGTCCACGGAGGGCGGCCGATGAGAGACGGCACGATCTCCGGCACGCTCCGCGCGGCCCTGCGCGACCGGCCGAGGGTCATGTCGATCTGCACGGGCTCGTTCGTGCTGGCGGCGGCGGGCCTGCTCGACGGTCGGCCGGCCACCACGCACTGGCGCGAGGCGGCCCGCTTCGCCCGGCTGTTCCCTGAGGTCAAGCTCGACCCCGACGTGCTGTTCGTGGACGACGGCGACGTGCTGACCTCGGCGGGCGTGGCGGCGGGCCTCGACCTGGCCCTGCACGTGGTCAGGCGCGACCACGGCAGCGAGGTGGCCAACCGGACGGCCAGGCGGTGCGTGATGCCGCCGTGGCGGGAGGGCGGCCAGGCCCAGTACATCGACCGGCCGCTCCCGTCCGGCGACGGCGGCACGGCGGCCACCCGCGCGTGGATGCTAGCCCGCCTGGACACCCCGCTCGACCTGACCGCGCTGGCCGGGCACGCCAGGATGAGCGTACGGACCTTCACCAGACGCTTTCGCGAGGAGACCGGCCAGAGCCCGGCCAAGTGGCTCACCGGCCAGCGCGTACGCCACGCCAGGCACCTGTTGGAGACGACCGACCTCGGGGTGGAGGAGGTCGCCAGGCGGGCGGGCTTCGGCTCGGCGGTCTCGCTGCGCCAGCACCTGCACGCGGCCGTCGGCGTCTCCCCTCTGGCCTACCGCCACACCTTCCGGCGCGTCTGATCGCCCACTCACCCAGATCCCCGACATACCCCGCCTTTTTCCCGTCTAGAATGCGGCCGAGGATGATCACAGAAGGGTTGTGCGCATGGCCGAGGCGGATCGTGTCCCCGACGGGGTCAACCCGAGCGTGCCCAACGTCGCGCGCATGTACGACTACTACCTCGGCGGGCGCGACAACTTCGCCTCCGACCGCGCGGCGGCCGAGCAGATGATCGAGCTGGGCCGCCGGATGGGCAACGACGCCCGGCAGATAGCCAAGCACAACCGGGCCTTCCTGGGCCGCGCGGTACGCATGCTCGCCGAGGCGGGCGTGCGGCAGTTCGTGGACATCGGCGCCGGTCTGCCGACCCAGGACAACGTGCACCAGGTGGCCCAGCGGCACGTCCCCGACTCGCGCGTGGTCTACGTGGACCACGACCCGGTCGTGCTCGTGCACGCCCGCGCGCTGCTCGCCAGGGAGCCGAACGTCTTGGCGGTCGAGGGCGACCTGCGCGACCCCGACGCGATCCTGGACGACCCGCAGGTCATCGGGCACATCAACCCGTCCGAGCCGTACGCGGTGCTCATGGTGGCGGTGCTGCACTTCATCCCCGACGACGCCGAGGCGGCCGCCATCGCCGCCCGCGTCAGGGAACGGCTGCGGCCGGGCTGCTACCTGGTGCTCTCCCACCTGTACGAGGGCGACGTCACCGAGGACGACGCCCGCGCCGGCCAGCAGGTCTATTCGGGCACCGCCTCGGGCGGCCTGGCCCGGCGCGGCTACGCCGACATCGCCGCCTACTTCGGGGGCCTGGAGCTGCTGGGGCCCGGCGTCGTGCCGGTGGCCGACTGGCAGGCGGACGCGTCGCCGGGCGAAGGCTACGACCTGGTCAAGCCGGGCATCCTCGCCGGAGTCGGACGCGTCTGAGCCCGCCTGCGCGGGCTCCGGGCCCCTGCTCGGGCTCCCGGCCCGCCATCACGAACGAAGGCCGCCCCGGATGACCGGGAGCGGCCTTTTTCACTGCTGTGGAGCTATGGGGATTCGAACCCCAGACCTCCTCCATGCCATGGAGGCGCGCTACCAACTGCGCCATAGCCCCTCTCGCTGTACGAGTGTAGCCGACTTCGGGACCGCCGGAGCACACGCGCGAATGGGGACAAGGCGGCTCAGGAGAGCGGCAGGTCAGCGCACGGCCCTGGCCTTGCCGATGAGGGTGGCCAGCTCGCCCACCATCGGGTCCTCGGACGCGTCGGCCAGCCGGGTGGCCTGATCGGCCAGCATCGGCAGGTCCATGCCGAACGCCTCACGGTCGCGCATGTACATCGCGAACGCCGCCACCACCACGTCCACCTGGAGTCGTACCGGCGCCTTGTCCCACAGCGACTCGGCCAGGTCGCCGGAGCGCAGCGACTCGCTCGCCTCCGAGGCGGTCCTGGTGTCGGGGTCCTGCCAGCGCACGGTGGCCTGGGCGAGCTGGCCCTCGGCGCCGGGCTTGAGCTTGAGCGCGTAGAGAGCGGTGACGGAGTGGCCGGGGCCGATCTCGCCGCCGTCGCGGCTGTCGTCGCGGAACTCCTCGGCGGCCAGCTCGCGGTTCTCGTATCCGATGAGGCGGTAGCTCTCCACCACCGACGGGTTGAAGACGACCTGGGCCTTGGCGTCGCGGGCGCGCAGCTCGATGGTGGCGGGGAGCTGCTCGGTGAAGAGCTTCGTGGCCTCCTCCTCGGTGCTGACGTACACGGCCATGCCGTCGCCGTTGTCGGCGAGCTGTTCCATCAGCTCGTCGCCGTACTCGCGGCCGACGCCGACCGTGAGCAGCGTGACCTGCTTGCCCGCGTACTCCTTGACCTGGTCGAGGAGGGCCTGCCACGTGGTGCTGCCCTGGTTGGCCAGACCGTCGGAGAGCACGACGACCCGGTTCGTGGCCGCCGGGCGGAACGCCTGGGACGCCTCCCGGTAGCCGGTCACGAGCCCGGCCTCCAGGTTCGTGCCGCCGCTGACGGAGAGCCGGTCCACCGCCGCGCGCAGCTCGTCCCTGGCGGTCAGCGGGGTCATCGAGGCCAGGACGTCGGCGCCGTCGCTGAAGGAGACGATCGAGACCTGGTCACCGGGCGCGAGCTGGTCGAGCAGCTTGTGCAGGGACGACTTGACCAGGTCGAGCCGGCCGCTCTCGGCCATCGAGCCGGACACGTCCACCACGAACGTGAGGTTGGCCGGCCGCCGCGCGGCGCTGTCGGAGGCCCGGGTCTGCAGGCCCACCCGCATGACCGCCTCGTCGCGCTCGGGCAGCCTGGCCCCGTCGACGTGCACGATGAACCCGTCGTCCGTCGGCTGCGCGTAGTCCTGCCGGAAGGCGTTGACCCACTCCTCGGGACGGATCTCACCGGGGGCGGGCCAGCGGCCCTCCTGGAGGGTACGGCGGGCGTAGCCGTACGAGGCGGTGTCCACGTCGAGGGCGAACGTGGAGATCTGCGCCGTGGTCGTGTCCTGCTCGCCGTCCTCGTCGGCGGCGGACTTCTCGGGCAGTGGCGAACTCGACTGCGCGGGGGCCGGAGCCTGCCGGCCCTCGTTCGACGACTGGGGGGCGTTGGCGCCGCTCGTGCTGCTTTCCGGGCCGCCGCAGGCCGCCAGCCCGAGGAGCGCGACAAGCCCGACGCTGATCGCTAAAGGACGAATTTTCATCTCAACCACCTCCGAGTCGTACGACGGAAGGAAGGGCGAGCCGGCCGGGCCGGTGACGCAAGCGAGCGCAAACCGCGATCGTCGCGTGATCAGTTGTAACGAATGGGAGAATTGCGATAAGCCTGACGCCGTGCGCGTCTATCTAGGCATTGCGGCAAAGCGGCAGGATGTTTCGGCCCACGTCCTGAACCGGGTTCGATCCGTTATCGAAGCCGCGTTCCCCGTGCCGCCCGACGTCATCCGCGGGCGCGAATGGCACGGCCGGGGCGTCTCGCTCTTCGCCTGGACCAACGAGCCCGACGACTCCCGGCAGCCGCCGCTGATCTCCGAGCACGGCGGCCGCGTCATCGGGCTGAACGGCCACCTCGCCGACCCCGCCGACGTCACCAGGCTGCCCGACGACTCCGTGGGAGGGTGCTTCTCCGGCTGGTTCGCGGGCGACGGCGAGCTGGCCGCGAGCACCGCGATCAACCGGGTCTGCCCCGTCTTCTACGCCGAGACGCCGGAGCTGCACGTCGTCGGCAGCCGCGCGCTGCTCGTGCACCTGGCGGCCCGGCCGGACGACCGGATCGAGTACGACGTGCTCGCCCTCCAGGCGATGGTCAGGCAGGGCTTCTTCCTGTCGGACGAGACGCCGTACCAGGGGGTGTCGGCGCTGCGGCCCAGCTCGCGGCTGACGGTCCGGGACGGCGTGCGCAGCATCACCGAGACCCCGCTGCTCGAGGCCGCGCCCGCGCCCACGTCGGCGCGCGACAAGCGGGCGGCGATCGGCGAGCTGGCGGACGCGCTGCTGGCCACCGTGGCCCCGCTGCGCGACCTGGGCGAGCCGGTGAACCTGGCGCTGACCGGCGGCCGTGACACCCGCATCCTGGCGGCGGTGCTGCACGCGGCGCGGGTGCCGTTCCGTGCGACGACGAACGGGCTCGACACGCACCCCGACGTGATCATCGCCCGGCGCATCGCCGCGAAGCTGGGCGTGGAGCACACGGTCATCGCCCCGCCGCAGACCGCCGCCAAGGACGCGGTGCTGGTGGAGCACCCGCTCAGCCGGGCGTGGGAGACGCTGCGCACGTGCGAGGGGATGACCTCGGCGTACGAGTCGATCGTGAGCTACCTCCCCTACTCCGGAAAGCCCACCATGTCGGGGCAGAGCGGCGAGACGCTGCGCGCGGGCAGCCTGAACCTGCTCCAGACCGACCTCAGCGACAAGGCCCTGCTGCGCCGCATCGACAACACCTTCCGCAAGGACGGCAAGCTGTTCACCGCCGCCGCCAACGAGCACGCCCGTGAGCTGGCCGCGCCGTGGCTGGCCCGGCCGAACCGGCTGGAGGCGCTGGACCACATCTACATCTGGTACAAGGTCGGCCGGTGGCAGGCCAGCGCGCGGGCGGGCGCCCTGCGTCGCGGTGATCCCGTGCGGCCGTTCCTGGACAACCGCGTGGCGCGGGCGGCGCTGAGCCTGGATCAGGGCTGGCGGCTCTCCGAAGAGGTGATTTATGCCCTTATTTTGCGATTGGCGCCGGAATTGCGGGATGTGCCGATCGAGGGGAAGCCATGGCGGTTCGCTGAGGGGCTGACCCCGCGTAAACCGCGCTGGTTCTGGCGCGATCACGTGCCGCCTGAGCACATGCCCACGGCCAAGACCGGGGGCGGGTGGAGCTGGCGTACCAGCCCCGGGCCCGCCCTCTCGGCCGTACTGCGCGAGCAGGTGCTCGGCAGCCTCGACGCCCTGGCCCCCATCGTGAACCCGGACGAGGTGCGCGCGCTCTTCGCCGGCCCGGTGGTCACGAAGCCCGGCCCGGCCTGGCACCTCTACACGGTCAGCACGCTGCTGACCGGCCTCTACCCGGGCAAGCAGCCGGAGGGTCTGGAGGAGATCACGGTTTCCAGGCCGGATCCCGCCCGATGACCCCGAGGAACCGGTCGAACGCGGGCGCGTCCCCGGGCACCGCCACCTCCTCGCCGAACGCGCCCCGCTCCCGGCCCATCGGGGCCATCTGCGTGGCGAACGCGAGCATGGCCCGCGCCGTGTCCTCCTCGACCTCGTAGGACCGGCCCGTCGCCCGCGCCAGGTCCCAGCCGTGGGCGGCGAAGTCGGTCAGCGCCAGGTTCGCCACCACGGGCTTCGGCATGCCCCCCATGGCCTCGCTCGCGCCCTCCCACGCCTCGGGACGCTCCCACGCGGCCAGCATGCGCTCGGCCCGCTCACGGAAGTCCCCGGTGAACTCCTCCTTCTGGGGCACGAAAGGGCCGTCGCCCGCGACGGACTCGAACAGGGTGGCGCCCCACTCCAGATGGTTGACCAGGGCCCGCACGTCGTACTCGGAGCAGGGCGTGGGGAGCCCGAACTCGTCCTCGCCCAGGCTCTCGACCAGCGCGGACGTGCGGCCGGTGGCGTCGCGCAACATCGTCAGCAGTTCGTTCATGGTCTACAGGGTGCCAGAGCCAGGTCCTCGACGCGGACGCGAATGGTGAGGAGGACGGCGTTGACCACGGTGAACGTCACGGCCGTCAGCCAGGCGGTGTGCACGAGCGGCAGCGCGATCCCCTCGGCGACCACGGCCACGTAGTTGGGGTGCCGCAGCCACCGGTACGGCCCCCGGTGCACGAGCGGCAGCCCGGGCACCACGACGACCCGCGTGTTCCACCGCCGCCCCAGCGTACGGACGCACCACCAGCGCAGCCCCTGGGCGAGCACGACGACGGCGAGCATGGGCCAGCCCAGCGCGGGCACGAAGGGACGGCCGAGCAGCCACACCTCCGCGGGCGCCGCGACCAGGAGCCCCACGTGGGCCGCGACGATCCACGGGTAGTGCCGCCTGCCGTACTCGACGCCGCCCTCGGACCTGGCCCAGGCCAGGTTGCGCCGGGCCACCGCCAGCTCGGCCAGCCGTTCGAGCACGACCAGCCCGATCAGAACCGCGTACGCCGTCACCGGAGCGGGCCGTCACCAGTGCAGCAGGAGCAGTTCGGCGGAGAACCCCGGGCCCAGTGCCATCAGCAGGCCGGGCGTGCCCGGCCGTCCGCGGGTCTCCTGGAGCACGTGGAGCACCGAGACCGAGGACAGGTTGCCGTGCTCGCGCAGTGATCGCCAGGTCACGTCGAGTGCCTTGGGCGGCAGGCCGAGCGTCTGCACGATCTTGTCGATGACCTTCGGGCCGCCCGGGTGGCAGACCCAGGTGGCGACCTGCTCGGGAGTCAGGCCGTAGTCCGCCAGGAACGCCTTGATGTCGGCGGCCAGCACCCGCTCCACGAAGCCGGTCAGGTCGGCGTCCAGCACGATGCGGAAGCCGTGGTCGCCGACCTCCCAGCCCATGAGGTGCTCGGTGCCGGGGTAGAGCCGGCTCCGGGTGGCGACGACCTCGGGGCCGGGCCCGCGCCCGGTGGCCACGACGGCCGCCGCGCCGTCCCCGAACAGCCCGCTGGCCACCAGGTTCGCGATGGAGGTGTCGTCGCGCTGGATCGTCAGCGAGCACAGCTCCACACAGACCAGTACGGCGACGTGGTCGGGCCAGCCGCGCAGGTAGTCGTACAGCCGGGCCAGTCCGGACGCGCCCGCCGCGCAGCCCAGGCCGAACACCGGCACCCGTTTCACGTCGGGCCGCAACCCCAACCGCTGGGCCAGCTTGGCGTCCAGCGAGGGCGTCGCCACGCCGGTGCTCGAACAGAACAGCAGGTGATCGACCTTCTCCGGGCGTACGCCCGCCTTGCGCAACGCTCCCGCCATGGCCTGTTCGGCGTATTCGAGGGCGAGTTCGAGAAAGGCGTCGTTGGCGCGGGCGAAGGAGTCGAGCTTGGCGTAGTCGGCCAGCGGCAACGCCAAGTTGCGGCCCTCCACCCCGGTGGCCGCGTGGAATCGTCTCAGCAGGTCGTCGTCGCAGTCGGTCAGCCGGGAGAACGCCTCGGTGATCTCCGCCTGCTCGTAGCGGTGATCGGGCAAAACGGTCTGTACTCCCGAAATGTGCATATATCTCTCCTGCCGCGGAGAGGCCCCGGCTAACATGCGGATCCGCCGCTGCCGCTCCGGCCGGGCCACGCCGGGGTGGCGGTGGTCGCGTCCGCGGGTCGGCCGGGCACGGGCCGGCCGCCCAGCCGAGGGCTGACGGCGTTCAGTGCCTGAGCCGCC
>NZ_BAAAZP010000122.1:0-1865 GCF_039536965.1 Nonomuraea antimicrobica
CGCGACGGCCACGGCCAGCGCGCCGGGGACGCCGGGCACCTCGGCGGGCCCGTTGGCGGGCCCGGGGACGCGACGGGAGATCATCCCACCAAGCCTAGGCCGACTCTCTGACCACCAGCTCCGTGGGCAGGATGATCGGATCGGTCGGCCCGCCCTCGAAGAGGTTGAGCAGCAGCCGCACCATGGCCGCCGCCTGCTCGGCGATCGGGTGCCGGAGCGTCGTCAGCGGCGGCTCGGTGTACTTGGCCGCCTCGATGTCGTCGAACCCCACCACCGCCACGTCGCCGGGCACCCGCCGCCCCGCCAGCCGCAACGACTGCAGCGCCCCGACCGCCATCAGGTCGTTGGCCACGAACACGGCGTCGAGCGCCGGGTCGTCGCCGAGGAGCTGGCGCATGGCGATCGCCCCCGACTCACGGGTGAAGTCGCCGACCGCGACGATCGAACGGCGGTCGGAGTCGCGCAGCACGTTGCGGTAGCCGGCCAGCCGGTCCTGCCCGGCGATCATGTCCTGTGGCCCGGCGATCGTGGCGATCCTGCGCCGCCCCGTCTCCACCAGGTGCCGCACCCCCGCCTCCGCCCCGCCCACGTTGTCGTTGTCGACGAACGGGATGTCCACCGGCACGGCCGGCCGCCCGTACGAGACCACGGGCACGCGCAGCCGCGACAACGCCGACGGCAGCGGGTCGGCGCCGTGCATGGACAGCAGCATGACGCCGTCGACGTGCCCGCCCGCGATGTAACGCTCCACCCGGGCGTGGCTCTTGGCCGACGACGCCAGCATCAGCACGACCTGCTTGTTGATCGCCTCCAGCTCCACGGAGGCCGACCTGATCGCCGTGGAGAACAACGGGTCCTCGGAGAAGACCCGGGTGCCCGGCTCGCTGACGACCAGCGCGATCGAGTCGGTGCGCTGGGTGACCAGGCTGCGCGCGGCCGAGTTGGGGACGTAGCCCAGTTCGTCGATCGCGCGCTGCACGGCGTCGCGGATGTGGGGGGCCACCGTCGTCTGCCCGTTGACCACCCGGGAGGCGGTGGCACGCGAGACACCCGCCCGCGCGGCGACCGCCTCGAGGGTCGGGCGTCTCATGACTGCACCAGTAGGGAGAGCACGGAAAAAATCTACAGGCCGTTCCTGCTGATCACGTCCCGGTACCACAGCGCGCTGTCCTTGAGCACCCTGGCCTGGGTCGCGTAGTCCACGTGGACGATGCCGAAGCGCCGCCGGTAGCCCTCGGCCCACTCGAAGTTGTCCAGCAGCGACCACAGCAGATACCCGCGCAGGTCCGCGCCCGCCTCGATGGCCCTGTGCACCTCGCGCAGGTGCCCGTCCAGGTACGCCACCCGCTGGTCGTCGTGCACCCGGCCCTGCTCCACGACGTCGTCGAAGGCCGCGCCGTTCTCGGTGACCATGAGGCCGACCCGCGGGTAGTCCTGCGAGAGCCGTACGAGCAGGCGGGAGAGGCCGTCGGGCACGATCGGCCAGCCCATCGCGGTCGTCGGCGCGTCGGCCGTGGCGAACCTGACGCCCTCCGAGCCCGGCCAGGCGGCGTCGGCCGGCAGCCCGGGGCCCGACTCGACCACGCACGGGTTGTAGTAGTTGACGCCGATCAGGTCGATCGGGGCGTTGATCAGTTCGAGGTCGCCGTCCCGGAGGTGGGCCGTCCCGCCGTTGCGCTCGGCCGCGGCCAGCACCTCCTCCGGGTACGTGCCGTACACGGCCGGGTCGAGGAACTGCCGGGTCAGCAGCGTGTGGATGCGGTGGACCACGGCCGCGTCGGCCTCGCTGGGCACCGCCGAAGGGTCGTTGACCTGGGCCGGGGTGAGCACGGGGGAGGAGTTGACCACCAGCATGATGCTGCGCG
>NZ_BAAAZP010000122.1:1910-10277 GCF_039536965.1 Nonomuraea antimicrobica
CGCAGCCGCCGCGCCGCCAGGCCGTGGCCGAGCAGCAGGTGGTGGGCCGAGCGCAGGGCGTCGGCCGGGTCGCGGCGGCCCGGCGCGTGCACGCCGTTGCCGTAGCCGAGGTACGCCGACACCCACGGCTCGTTCAGCGTGGCCCAGTCGGTGACGCGGTCGCCGAGCCGGTCGTAGACGGCCTGGGCGTAGTCGGCGAAGCGGTCGGCGGTGTCGCGGTTCGTCCAGCCGCCCTGGTCTTCGAGGGCCTGGGGGAGGTCCCAGTGATAGAGAGTGACGTAAGGCGTGATGCCGGCGGCCAGTAGCTCGTCGACGAGCCGGTCGTAGAAGGCCAGGCCGCGCGGGTTGATCGAGCCCGCGCCGTCGGGCTGGATGCGCGGCCAGGCCACCGAGAACCGGTAGGCCGCCAGCCGCAGCTCGCGCATCAGCCCGATGTCGCCGCCGTAGCGGTGATAGTGGTCGCAGGCCATGTCTCCGGTGTCGCCGTCGGCCACGTTCCCGGGGGTGTGGGAGAAGGTGTCCCAGATCGACTGGCCTCGCCCGTCCTCCTTGACCGCCCCCTCGATCTGGTAGGAGGCCGTCGCGGCGCCCCAGACGAAGTCCTCGGGAAAGATCATCCCTTAACAGCTCCTTGCATGATTCCACCGATGATTTGCTTGCCGAACAGGGCGAAGACGGCCACGAGCGGCAGGGTCCCGATCGCGGTGCCCGCGAGCCCGAGCACGTAGTCGTTGACGTACCCGCTGGCCAGGGTCGAGAGAGCCACCTGGACAGTGGGATTGTCCGGATTCAGGACGACCAGCGGCCAGAAGTAGTCGTTCCAGGCCGACATGAACGTCAGCATGCCCAGCACCGCCGCCGCGGGCCGCGCGGCCGGCAGCACCACGTGCCAGAACAGCCCCCACGTCGTGCACCCGTCCACCCGCCCGGCCTCCAGCAGCTCGGTGGGCAGCGCGCGCGTGAGGTACTGCGTCATGAAGAACACGCCGAACGCGTTGACCAGCGCCGGCACGATCAGGGCGTAGTTGGTGCCGGTCCACTCCAGCTTCACCATGAGCATGTAGAGCGGGATGATGCCGAGCTGCGCCGGGACCATCATGGTCGCGACGGTGATCACCAGCAGCACGTTCCTGCCCCTGAACTTCAGCTTGGCGAAGGCGAAGCCCGCCAGCGTCGAGAGGAACATCACCGCGACCGCGATCGAGCCGGCCACGATCAGCGAGTTGAGCAGCGCCAGCCCGAACGGCACGGTGTCGAAGACCCGGGCGACGTTGGCGAAGAAGTTCCCGCCGGGAATGAGCGGCGGCGGCACCTCGGCCAGCGCGGAGTTGTGCCTGGAGGCCACCACGACGCTGTAGTACAGCGGGAACGCGGAGAAGAAGGCCACCGCGATCAGGGTCAGATAACGCAGCCTCATACCAGCCCGCCCTTCACCCTGCGGATGATCAGGAAGTTGACCGCGGCGGCGATCACCACGGCCACGAACATCAGCCACGACGCCGCGGAGGCGTAGCCGAAGTCGAACGCCGAGTTCGCGAAGCCCTGCTCGTAGACGAACAGCGCCAGCGTCTGGAACTGCCGGTCGGGCCCGCCCGTCGCGATCCCCCCGCCGCTGCCGCTGCTCTGCCCGAACAGCATGGGCTCGGCGATGATCTGCATCGCGCCGATGGTGGAGACGATGACCACGAAGACGATCGTCGGCCGGATCATCGGGATGGTGATCCTGCGGAGCTGGGTGAAGTTGCTCGCGCCGTCGATGGTGGCGGCCTCGTACAGCTCGCGCGGTACGGCCTGCATGGCGGCCAGGAAGATCAGCGCGTTGTATCCCGTCCAGCGCCACATGATCATCACCGACAGCGCGACGTGCGAGGTGGCGGTGCCCGCCGCCCAGTCGATGCCGCCGGCCCCGAACCACGACAGGATCCAGTTGATGATCCCGAAGTCCCGGCCGAAGAGCTGGCTGAAGATCACCACCACCGCGACCACGCTCGTGACGTTGGGCAGCAGCAGCGAGATCCGGAACAACGTCTGGAACCGCAGCCGCCGGTTGAGCAGGTGCGCCAGCCAGATGGCCAGCGCGAGCTGCGGCACCGTGGAGAGCACGCCGATCGACAGGGTGTTGAAGGTGGCGTTCCAGAAATACTCGTCGGAAAGGAGCGTCGAGTAGTTGTCCAGCCCGATGAACTCCTGCGTCTCCGACAGCAACGTCCACTCGTGCAGGCTCACCCAGGCCGTGTAGACCAGCGGGAAGATCCCGAAGGCGCAGAACAGCAGGAAGAACGGGGCGACGTAGGCGTACGGCGACACCCTCACGTCGAGGGTGTGCCGCACGCTGCGCCTACGCCGTCGCGTGACCGCGAGGGGAAGGGAGCTCATTTGATCTTCTTGACGTCCTCGAGCACCTGCGCCCACGCCTCGTCCGGCGTCTGCTTGCCCTGCTCGACGCGGCCGAGCCCGTTGCCGATGACCGTGCGCACGTCGGCCTCCTTCGGGCCGAGGAGCTGCGGCTTGAGCGCCTTGGCGGCGTCGGAGTAGATCTTGCCGATGGGGGCGTCGCCGAAGAACGGCTTGGTGAAGTTCTGGATCGACGGGTCGTCGTACAGGGCCGGGATCGACGGGAAGGTGCCCTCCTCCTTGAACACCCTGGCCTGGTTGTCCTTCGAGGTGAGGAAGTCGATCAGCTCGGCCGCCTCCTTCGGGTGCTTGCTCTGCTTGGGCACCATCAGGTGCGAGCCGCCGCTGTTGCCCGAGCCGCCGGGCACGGTCGCGATGTCCCACTTGCCGGAGGCGTCCTTGGCCTGCTCCTGGATGTAGCCGGTCATCCAGGCCGGGCAGATGATCGTGGCGAACGAGCCCTTGGCGAAGCCGGTGTTCCACGGCGGCGAGAAGGCGGCCAGCTTGGCCGTGAGGCCCTCCTGGGTGAGCTGGTTCGACAGGTCCCAGGCCTTCTTCACGTCGGGGTTGGTCGCCACGATGATGTTGTCCTGGGCGTCGTACAGGCCGGTCGGGGCCTGGTTGACCATGGCCCGGAGGATCTCACCGGGTGAGTCCACGAACTTGGCGCCGTCCACGTTCGCCGCGGCGAACTTCTTGCCCGTCTCGATGTACTGCTCCCAGGTCGGCCAGAGCGCGGCCACCTCGTCCCGGTCCTCGGGCAGCCCGGCCTTCTTGAACAGGTCCTTGCGGTAGCACATGGCCAGCCCGCCCACGTCGGTGCCGAGGCCGAGGAGCTGCGAGCCGTCCTTGCTCAGGCCCTGCTGCCACTTCCAGTCGAGGTAGTCGGCCTGCCGTTTGTCGAGCCCGTACTGCTTGAGGTCGGCGAACTTGCCGGGCTGGGCGGTGAACGTGCTGATGTAGCCCACCTCGACCGCCTCCACGTCCCCCGCGCCGGCGTTCGTGGCCAGCCGCTTGACCAGGTTGCTGTGGTGGTCGTTGAACTGCGTGACGTTCTCGACGATCTCGATGTTCGGGTGGGTCTTCTTGTACTCCTCGTAGAGCGGTTTGAAGCCGAAGTCGCCGAACAGGCTGACGGTCAGCTTGATCTTCTCGCCGGGCGCGGCGCTCGACTCGGTCGCGGGGCTCCCGCCGCCCCCGCCGCACGCCGTCGCCAGGGCGAGGACGGACGCGGTGAGCAAGGGCAGGCCGAGCCGCCGGGTACGAGGGGTCATGGGAAACCCTCCTGGGTCGGAGCTTTCGGGGGATGAGAGAGCGCTCTCTCACGAGATTCCCGGTGGTCACATGGCCGTGTCAACGGAAGTTCAATAACGATCCGGGCTCTGCGAGAGAGCGTGTTCCGAAACCGCGAAGGCCGCGCCACAGCCCGGCGCCGCGTCCTGCGAGGGGAGGGGGCTACGCGGTCAGCGCGCGTCCGGCCATGCGGGCGTACATGCGGCCGGGGCTGGGAGCCCTGGTCAGGAAGCCGGGCAGCAGGGGCAGGCCCACCGCGAACGGGTCGAGCCGCTCGTACAGCTCGTTGGCGTCCGCCGGCCGGTCGCCGGGCCGCTTCTCCAGCAACTGCGCCAGCAGCGCCGCCAGCGGCTCGGGCAGCCCCGGAATGCCCGGCGGGCGCTGCTTGACCTGCTTCTCGAAGACCACGTAGTCGGTGTGCCCGGTGAAGAGCCGGCGACCGGTCAGCATCTCGTGCAGGACGCACCCCAGCGAGTACAGGTCGCTGCGCGCCTCGGTCACGCCGTGCTGGATCTGCTCGGGAGCCATGTACGCCGGAGTCCCCAGGATCTGCCCGATCCGCGTGAACGTGGTGACGTCGGACTCACGCAACATGGCCAGCCCGAAGTCGAGCACCTTCACGCTGCCGTCCGGGCAGAGCATGAGGTTGGTCGGCTTGAGGTCGCGGTGGCAGATCGACAGGGCGTGCGCCGCCGACAGCACCGCGCACGCCTGGGCGGCGATCGCGGCGGCCCACGGCACCGGCAGCGGCCCGTGCTCGTGCACGACGTCGGCCACCGTGACGCCCTCGATGAACTGCATCACCTGGTAGAGCCGCTGCTCATGGGTGCCGAAGTCGTAGAGCACGGGGGCGCCGGGATGCTCCAGCCTGGCCAGGATGCGGGCCTCGCGGATGAAGCGGCGTTCGAGCTCGTGATCGGGGCCGCTGGGCAGGCGCAGCAGCTTCACCGCGACCCGGCGGTCGAGGTGGCGGTCGTGGCCCGCGTAGACGGCCCCCATGCCGCCCTGCCCGAGGGGGAGGTCGTCGAGCTCGTAGCGGTCGCCGATGACCATGAAACCCCCGCCTCCCCAGTCTTTTCGGGAAAAACTACACCGTCAGGACTGCGGATGCAGATGGCCGTCGGCGAGGCCGTCGAGGCCCAGCCTGATCAGCGTCTGCCCGAGCGTCGAGGTCTCCCGGATGGCGTCCTCCAGCACGGCCAGTTGCCTGAACGCCTCGCCGTACGCCTTCTGCTCCTTCAGCGACAACCGCGGCAGGCGGGTGCGCCGTACGTCGAACCTGCTCGAACCCGTCGTCGCCCGGCCGCCCGCGGCCCGCAGGAAGCCGGCCAGGAAGTCGGGGTCGAGCCGGCGGCCGTCGACCCGGTAGAGGGTCAGGTGCGGCCCCAGGACGGCCCCTGCGCCGTCGTCCATCACGCGTACGGCGGCGTAGGAGGCCACCACGTCACCCGGCCGGATCGCGATCAGCCCCTGCTGCATGGTGGTCGAGCCGGACGGCGAGCCGCCGCCGACCACGTCGTCGGAGGTCAGGACCGGGACGTCGCCCCCGTCTGCGGCCATCTTGGGCGGGCCCTGCGACGCGGTCACCAGACCCTCCTTGATCAGGTCGCCCAGCGTGGTCGAGGGCTGGTCGAGCGGCTGCTCCAGCACCTTCAGGTCGGGCGGCGCCGCGGCGGCGGCCAGGAACCGGTCACGCGCCTCCGCGAAGGCCCGCCCCACGTCGTCACGCCGCTGGTGGCGGGCCGGGGTCATGTCGACCTCGTCGGCCAGCAGGTCGATGATGCGTACGGTCTGGTCGGAACGGTCCTCCAGATACGCCTGCCAGGCCGGCTCCACCGCCGACAGGTCGCCCGTGGCGTCGAGGATCAGCACCTCCGACGGGGGGCGCTCACCCGCCGCAGGTCGGCGCAGCAGCCACAGGTCGGAGCCGGGCAGCGCCACGACCGCCCGCAGTGCGCCCGCGCGCAGGAGGTTGGCCCTGATGCGGCGGCCCGCCCTGCGGCTGGCGGCGGCCGGGGGCATGAGGATGGCGACCAGGCCGCGCGGCCTGACATGGGTGAGGCAGTGCTGGACCCAGGCCAGCTCGGGCTCGCCGCGCGGCGGCAGGCCGTATTCCCAGCGCGGGTCGCCGGTCAGCTCCTCGTAGCCCCAGGCGCGTTCGTTGAACGGCGGGTCGCACACCACGGCGTCGGCCCGCTCGCCCGCGAAGCCGTCGTGGCGCATGGAGTCGCCGGCCACGATCCTGGCCTCGACGCCGCGCAGCCGCAGCCTGGAGGCCGCGATGGCGGCCGAGGTGTCGCTCAGCTCCTGGCCCAGGACCGTGGTCGCGCGCCCCGGCGCGAGCAGCAGCGTGCCGACGCCGCACGCGGGGTCGAACACGGTCGCGCCGTCGGCGCTCACGAGCCGGACCATGAGCGCGGCGACGTCGTCGCGGGTGACCGAGAGCTGGCGCGAGTGGGCTTCGAGATAGCGCTCGCACAGGAACTCGTACGCGGTGCGCGGGCCGTGCTGCTCGCCCAGCTCCAGGACGAGCCCGGCCAGCTCGTCATCGAGCCCGTCTCCCGAGGGCGGCTCCGCCGGACCGCGCCCGCCGGTCCCCGCACCGGCCGCAGGGTCGGCCACAGCGCCCGCCACAGCGCCCGCCACGGGGCTGGTCACAGAGGTGGTCACAGCGGTGGCCATGCCGCGACCCGGGGCGGCCGCGGCCCCGGTCAGCAGGGCGCCCGCCTGGGACACCAGCTCGCCCAGCCGCAAATCACCGGCCGCTTTCAGGCGTTGCCACACCCGATCTCCCAGGGAGACCTGGTAGGACTTCCCATAGCGGCGCAGCCAGGACTCGACCTGCCGTAGCGAGAACAGCGGCTGGTTGGCGGTTCCGCCGACGGGCTGGGGGAAGTCGTCGTGGCGACGGCGCCAGTTGCTCACCGCTGCCCGCCCGACGCCGGCGAGCCGGGCGATGTCCCCGGCGTTGACGGTCGGGTCGTGGCTCATGGAGCCCACAGTAGTTCACAAGAGTCTTCAGCGCATCTGCTTGTGAAGTCTTTCAACCAATGATTTACTGCTGGGTATGAAGCACAACATCCGCTATGCCGCCGGATCAGACGTGGGCCGCCGCAGGGAGCAGAACGAGGATTCTGGCTATGCGAGCGGCCGGTTGCTCGTGGTGGCTGACGGGATGGGCGGACACGCGGCCGGCGAGCTGGCCAGCTCGGCGGCGATCGCCGTCATGCGCGAACTGGACGCCACGCTTCCCGAGACGGGCTCCGACCTGGAGGCGGCGCTTGAAGGTGCCGTGCACGAGGCCGCTCGCAGGCTGGTGGAGCTGGCCGACATCGACCCCGCCCGCAGGGGGATGGGGACCACGGTGACCGCCATGCTCTGGGACGGTTACCGGTTCGCCCTGGCTCATCTTGGTGACTCCCGCGGATACTTGCTTCGCGACGGTGCTCTCTACCAGATGACCAAGGATCACACACTTGTGCAGTCGATGGTGGACGAAGGGCGGATAACGGAGGATCAGGCGGCCGTGCACCCCCGGCGTTCGATGGTGCTGCGGGTGCTGGGCAGCGAGGGCAGGGCGGAGCCCGACATGGCGCTGCGCGAAGCCGAGCCTGATGACCGCTATCTCCTCTGCTCCGACGGGCTCACGACCGTGCTCGGTCCCGAGGTCCTGCACGAGGTGCTGACCACGGTGGCAGACCCGGGGGCGGCCGTCCAGCGACTCATCGATCTGGCGAACGAGGGCGGCTCTCCCGACAACGTGACCGTGATCGTGGCCGACGTGGTCGCGCCGGGCGCGGGGGACGCGGGCGTCTTCCGCGTGGGCGCCGGCTCCTAGCGGCAGTAGTAGACAGCCCCGCCCGTCTCAGCAGTCACATAGCCGAAATTTCGGCCGATAACAAGACACTTTCCAGTTGATGCGCGCAACTTCGTGATGGCGCTACTACAGTCCATCGTGATTTGTCGGTTTTCTGGGAGGAGTCACCCTGGACCCGATCGCGGACAAGCTGCTGAAGACGGTGCGGCAGGAACTCGGCTACAAGGAGAAGAGCGGCCAGCTCACCAAGTTCGGCCAGTGGTACGCGGATCGCGTCCAAGACACCCAGTACCGCGACGCCCCGTGGTGCGACATGTTCCTCGCCTGGGCCGCGGACAAGGCCGACGTCACCGAGTACGTCGGGGAGTTCGCCTGGACGCCTTCCCACGCGGCCTGGTTCATCCAGAAGGGCGCCTGGACCCAGCGGCCCGAGCCCGGCGCGCTGGTCTTCTTCGACTGGCGCGGGGGCAAGAGCTACAAGGGCATCGACCACGTCGGGGTCGTGGAACGCGTCAGCGGCGAGCGGATCCACACCATCGAGGCGAACGTGGACCGCGTCTGGCTCAAGCGCAAGACCCGGGAGACGGACAAGGTCGTCGGGTACGGCATCCCGCGCCTGGTCAAGGCCAACGCCGACCGGGCGGACGAGATCCGCTCGACCGAGCAGCCGTTCGTGGCGCCGCCAGGGTCGCAGAACGGGAACGGGTCGCCGATGGACGTCCTGGGCACGCCGCAGGCGCTGCTGGCCGCGATGGTGCTCATGACCATCGTGCTCTCGCTCCGGCTGACGGGCCGCCGCCGCGGTCGGCGCGGCCTCTCCGCCCCGGCCTGGCCCCGGCTCCGCCGGGCGCTCGCCCGCTCGC
>NZ_BAAAZP010000123.1:0-12798 GCF_039536965.1 Nonomuraea antimicrobica
CCACCAGCACCAGCGCCGCCGCGGGGAGGATCGTCAGCCCGACGACGACCGCGGCCAGCCCTGCCAGCGCCGCCGCGGCGGCCGGGAGGAGGCAGCGGACGAGCAGGTTCTGGACGGCCTCGGTGTCGTCCACCATGCGGCTCAGCAGGTCGGCGCCGCCGTGCCGGGGCCGCTGGGGCGGGACGAGGGCCTCGTAGAGGCGTTCGCGGGTGCCGGCCTGGGCGCGCAGGGCGACGTCGTGGCCGGTGAGGCGTTCGGCGTAGCGGAAGACGCCCTTGCTCGTCGCGAACGCCCTGGTCGCCACGATCGCCACGCTCAGCGCGGCCAGCGGCGGCTGCTCGGCGGCCCGGGTGATCAGCCAGGCGGCGGCGGTGATGAGCCCGATCCCGGCCAGGTCGGCCGCCGCCCCCGCCAGGACCGCCCAGGTCAGCCGGGTGCCCATGCGCCGGTTCATCGCCCGCTCCCCTCGTGCCGCGCCGCGACTTGTGAGCCGCGGGGCGCGCTCTCGACCACTGTGCCGCCGGGTGCGCTCTCAGCCACCGCAGGGCGGGTGGTGTCGGAGACGACCCGTCCCTCGTGGACGCGGATGACCCGGTCGGCCAGCTCGATCATGGCGGGCCGGTGCGCCACGATGACAGCCGTACGCCCCTGGGTCAGCTCCTCCGTCGCGGACACCACCGCCGCCTCGCTGCGGCCGTCCAGCCGCGCCGTGGGCTCGTCGAGGAGCAGCACGGAGGCGCCGGGGCGGCAGAAGGCGCGGGCGAGCGCGATGCGCTGCCGCTGGCCCGCCGAGAAGTTGGTGCCGCGCTCGCCCACCACCGTGCCGAACCCCTGGGGCAGCGCCGCCACGAAGTCCGCGTGCGCCGCCTCGGCCGCCCGCCTGACCTCCTCCATGGACGCCTCGGGCGCCCCGAGCCGGATGTTGTCGGCCACCGACGTGGCGAACAGGTGCGGCCGCTGGGCCACGAACGCCAGCCGCGCCCGCCAGCCCGTCAGGTCGAGCTCGCGCAGGTCGACGCCGTCGACGAGGACCCGGCCGGCGGACGGCCGGACGAAGCCCAGGATGAGGTGGAGCAGCGTGCTCTTGCCCCCGCCGCTCTCGCCGACGAGCGCGACGCGCTCGCGCGGGCCGATGGTGAGGGAGACGTCCTCCAGGGCCGCGTCGTCGCGGCCGGGGTAGCGCACGGTGACGTTCTCGAGCCGGATCTCCGGCGCCCCGCTCCCGGCGGACGTCGCGCGCGCGCCCTCCGGCCGCGCCTCCTCGGCCGACCGGTCCAGTACGGCGAAGGCCGCGTCCGCCGCCGCCACCCCCTCCATCGAGGCGTGGAAGCGCGTGCCCATGGCCCGCAGCGGCAGGTACGCCTCCGGCGCCAGCAACAGCACCAGCAGCCCCGTCGTCAGGTCGAGCGACCCCCCGAGCAGCCGCAGCCCGATCGGCACGGCGACCAGCGCCAGCGACAGCGACGCGCACAGCTCCAGCACGAGCGACGACAGGAACGCCACCCGCAGCGTCCGCATGGTGGCGCCGCGGTGGGCGTCGGCGACCTGCGCGATGACCGTGGCCTGGTGGCGGGCCCGCCCGAACGCGCGCAGCGTCGGCAGCCCGCGTACGACGTCGAGGAAGTGCCCGCCGAGCCGCGACAGGGCCAGGAACTGCCGCTCGGTGACCGCCTTGGTGGTCATCCCGACGAGGGCGCCGAAGACGGGGATCAGCGGCAGCGTGACCAGTACGATCACCGCGCTGGCCAGGTCGGCGGCGAACAGCCTGACCAGCACCGCCAGCGGCACCACCGCGGCCACCGCGATCGCGGGCAGGTAGCCGGTCAGGTAGTCGTCGAGCCGGTCGAGGCCGCGCCCGGCCAGCGTGACCAGCTCGCCGGAGCCGTGCGCGGTGAGCCGGGCGGGCCCCAGCTCGCGCAGCCGGTCGAGCAGCCGGTGGCGCAGCGCGGACTTCACGCCCGTCGCGGTGCGCCCGGCGAAGACGCCCTGGCCCCAGGCCAGCAGCGCCCGCAGGCCCACCACCGCCGCCAGCACCGCCAGCGCGGCGGCGGTGAACCGGCCGGACAGCACGCCGGCCAGCAACTCGGCCTGCACCAGCACGAGCAGCCCCGCCAGCACGGCGGCGGCCATGGTGACGCCCAGGTGGCGGCGAACCGAGCGCTCGGCCCGCATGAGCGCGAGGAGATCCTTGTGCACGTGCCCTCAGAAGAACGACGGGAGCCGGACGGCATCCTTCCCTGGCCGGAAAGTGCGCCACACCCATACTTGCGCGCCCAGCATGATGGGCGCGAACGGCAGCACCATGAGACTGAGCACATTCAGCGTGGCCGGGGGAGCGGTGTTCTCCAACAGGTACGGCATCGCCCCCACGAGCACCCCCACGGCGGGCAGCGCCGCGACCAGGGCCGAGACCAGCAGCATCGGCCCCGACCTGGTGGCACCGAACACGCCAGGCGTCCGCCAGCCCAGGAACGTCCACCCGTGGAAGGCGAACAGCAGCGTCACCACCACGCCCAGCATCAGGCCGACGGGGTGCACGGGCGAGGACGCGAAGCCGGTGGCGGCCGCGTACAGGGCCATGCCCCAGCCGACGGACAGCCCCAGGGAGCCGAACGCGATCGCGCCGTCCCAGAACCCGCGCCACAGCGAGCCGTCGAGCCTGCGGCGGAACCACAGCCCGGCGTCCCGCAGCACCCAGCACAGCAGCATGGCCACCACCAGCGGGTAGAGGCCGAACAGCACCTCGCCTTCCAGCAGCGGGTAGACCCCGAACAGCGTCCCGGCGACGGCCACCAGCCACACCTCGTTGGCCAGCACGTAGGGGGCGATGGCGGCCACCATCCGATCCCGGTTGTCGCGGGTCCTGCCCAGCACCGGCAGCAGCAGCCCCACGCCCAGGTCGAAGCCCTCCAGGGCGAAGTACCCGGCCAGCAGCACCGCGAAGAAGGCGAACCAGATCACTTCCATGTCAGCACTCCTCAGTGGTTCAGTAGCTCAGCGCGGGGGCGGGCTTGTCGTCGGGGGAGGTCGCCCCGAGGTCGAGGGCGCGCGGGCCGCGCCTGATCACCCGGGCGATGAGGACGTAGTCGACGATCGCCAGCAGCCCCAGCACGGCCGTGAACCCGATCAACGAGGTCGTGACCATGCCCGAGGTCAGGCCGGGGGACATGGCGTCGGCCACGGAGAGCCGCTCCCAGATCATCCAGGGCTGGCGGCCGATCTCCCTGGCCATCCAGCCCAGGATCGACAGGACGAAGGGCAGCGGCGTCATCAGGATAAGGATCGGATGCGTCCAGCGCCGCCTCGGCAGTGAGGAGATCATCGGCAGCATCACGAGCAGCACCACCAGCGCCAGGAGCTGCCCGATCTCGATCATGAAGCCGAGGCCGACGGCCGCGAGGATGTTCCTGTCGTCGCCGAACTTGCCCGCCTGGATGCCGGCGAACTGGGCGTAACCGAAGCCCATGGCCACGAAGACGCCGATGGCCGCGGTGACCACGCCGGTCCGCATCGACCTGGCGAAGAACTCCGTGTCGGGGGTGCGCCGCCGCAGCATGTACGCGCTGGCCCCCACCAGCACCATCCCGCCGGTGAACAGCCCCGCCCCGACGACGTGGGGGAAGGCGAAGACCAGGGCCTTGTTCGTGAGCAGCGCCCCGAAGTCGGTGAGCTGCATGCGCCCGCCGCTGACCACGGCCCCTGCCGGGTTCTGCAGGAACGAGTTGGCCACCATGATGTAGAACGCGCTCGCGTACGCCGTCAGCGTCACGAGCCAGATGCAGGCCAGGTGCGCCCACTTGGGCAGCCGCCCCCAGCCGAAGATCCACAGGCCCAGGAAGGTGGACTCAAGGAAGAAGGCCACCAGGGTCTCCATGGCCAGCGGCGCGCCGAACACGTCGCCCGCGTAGTGCGACAGCCCGCTCCAGGCCAGCCCGAACTGGAACTCCATCACCAGCCCGGTCACGATGCCCAGCGCGTAGTTGATGACGTAGACCTGTCCCCAGAACCGCGTCATGCTCTCGTGCAGCGGATTGCCCGACCGCGCCCACTTCGTGTGCATGATCGCCACCAGCGGCGCCAGCCCCAGCGTGAGCACCACGAACAGGAAGTGCAAACTGCCGGTCACGGCGAACTGCGTGCGCGCCAGATCCAGTACGTCCATTACCGCTCCGTTGTTGCGCCTAGCTACATATAGAAAGCCTACATATAGAAGCCTACATGTAGACTGGCTACATGTTGGTCGGGTGTCTAGGATCGAAGACATGAATCCGGATGCGCTGCGTGGGCACATGGACGCGCTCCTGCTCTCCGTGCTGGAGCGGGAGCCGTTGCATGGCTACGCCATCATCGAGGCGCTGCAGGAGCGCAGCGGGGGTGCGCTCAATGTGCCCACGGGCACGGTCTACCCGGCACTGCGCAGACTGGAGCGCATCGGCTATCTGTCCAGCGAGTGGGCCACGGTGGGCGGGCGCAAGCGCCGCACCTACCGGCTGACCGACTCGGGGAGGAAGCAGCTCCAGGGGGAGCGGTCGGCCTGGCGGGAGTTCACCAGCGTGATCGGCAGCGTCCTGCGTGCCGAGGCGAGCGCTCTGGGCTGAGCCCGGGGGTGAGCTCCCGCCAGGCCGGCGGGCCGACCAGTCCTGCGCGCCGGTCGGTCATGCCCGGCGCTCAGCCATGCGTGGCGGCCGTGCCTCGTGCCCGGGTGAGGCGTACGCAGCGGGTCGCGCAGTAGATCTGCACGCCCCAGAGCGCCGAGGTGACCAGGTTGGCCAGTACGGCGGGCAGGAAGCCGAGGGTGTTGGGCGCGTCGGTGCCGTACGTCAGCAGCATCCCCAGCCCGGCTGTGACCGGCAGCATGGCCCAGACCAGCACGCCCAGTGACCTGGTGGCCAGCCGCGGCCGCCGGATCCACCGGGCGCCCCGGCTGAGCGCGAACAACACCAGGCCGCCGTACAGGCCGGTGCCGAGCTGGATGATGTCCAGCAGCCGGGAGACCGCGGAGTACCACCCCGGCTGGTGCAGCCAGACCTCGTCGGTGGCCGGGTACATCCGCCACAGCACCGCCCACATCGCCACCGTGATCGGCACGCTGACCAGCAGCAGCACGCCGAGCCGCCGCCCCGTCGCGGCGGTCAGCTCGGCCTGGTAGCCGGGCGCGACCTCCGAGACCCGCCCGAACTCCGCCACGGCCAGCCGCTCGGCCTCCGCGCGGTCGAGCCCGTCGGCCTCCAGGGCGTCGGCGGTGTCGACCAGGCTGTCGCGTGCCTCGACGACCATGTCGCGCTTGGGTCCCTGAGGGCCGGACAGGGCGTCGTCCAGCTCTGCCATGTAGTCGTCGATGAGCATGACCATCAGTTTACGGACGGTGATCTCGGGGTCTCATCGGGGAATTCCCTGATATTTTCCTGAGGTCTTGATGTGTAGGAAAAAACCTACGTATAGTGTCTGACATGCTGATCTCCTCCATCCTCACGATCACCGTGCCGGTCGCCGATCAGGGTGCGGCACTCGACTTCTACACGCGCGCGCTCGACTTCGAGGTGCGTTCCGACAATCCCTTCCCCATGGGGCGCTGGCTCACCGTCGCGCCCAAGGGCGAGACGACCACGCTGCTGCTGGCCTCCTGGTTCCCCGACATGGCGCCCGTCGGCGGGCTCGTCGTGGGCTCGTCCGATCTCGACGCGCTCGCGGCCCGGCTGCGGGAGCACGAGGTCGCCTTCGACGGGCCGAGCGAGCAGGCGTGGGGCCGCCAGTTGCTGTTCCACGACCCGTACGGCAACGGCTTCGTGGTCAGCCAGGCGTGACCACCGACCACGTCTTCACGGCCCTGGCCAGCCCGGCCCGGCGCGAGCTGCTGCGCCTGCTCCTCGACGAGGGCGCGCAGCCCGCCGGGCGGCTGGCCGAGCGGTTCGACATGAGCAGGCCCAGCGTCTCGGAGCACCTCAGGGTGCTCAAGGACGCGGGCCTGGTGGCCGAGTCCCGCAAGGGGCGCGAACGGCACTACCGGCTGGAGGCGGGGCCGCTCATGGAGATCCGCGACTGGCTGACCCCGTACGAACGGTTCTGGCGGGAGAGGCTCGCCGCCCTCACCACGCTGCTCGACGAAATGGAGGACGACGATGTCTCATGACATGTCCAGCGAGACGTCCCACGGCGGGAGCGCCGAGGACCTGGGCGCGATCAGGCTCGACCAGTTCATCGCGCACCCGCCCGCCAAGGTGTGGCGCGCGCTCACCGAGCCCGAGCTGGTGGCCAGGTGGCTGATGCCGAACGACTTCAAGGCCGAGGTGGGGCACCGGTTCACCTTCACCACGACGCCCAAGAAGCAGGTCGGGTTCGACGGCGTGGTCCACTGCGAGGTGCTGCGGATCGAGCCGGAGAAGCTGCTGCGGATCAGTTGGAGCGACGGCAAGCGGGCCGACTGGACGGTCACCTGGCGGCTGGAGCCCGAGGGGAAGGGGACCAGGCTGTTCCTGGACCACGAGGGCTTCGACCCGGGGGACGAGCTCCAGCAGCTCTCACGCCGCATCATGGGCGGCGGCTGGCCCCGCCACTTCGGCGCCATCGCCACCATCGCCGCCGAGCTGTGACCCACCTGCCGGGCGGCCCGCCCCGGGCCGTCCGGCAGGGGCGTCCGGCGGGCGGCCATGCCGGACGCCGGCCAGGCCGAGGTCAAGGGTACGCCGAGGTCAGGGGTACAGGGACGGTGGTGAAGGCGCGGGAGCCGAGGTGGCGTGCGAGGTGGACGACCACAGGACGGCCGCCGCCGTGAGCGCCGCCAGGAGCGTGAACCAGGCCGCCGCCCGGCTCATGCGCATCCCGTACCCGAACAGCAGCCACGACACCGACAGCCACCACCCGTGACCGGCCTGCCGCCGCATCTCCATGGCGGCGAAGGCGAAGTCCGCCGAGGTGGCCCGGTCGCTGGGGCGCAGGCCCGCGTAGATCGCGGCCAGCCGGTCGGGTGAGACCTCAGGTTCGTCGGGATCGGAGCGCCCCTGCAGGGGATGCTCGTCGGCCAGCGCCCGCCGCCGGGAGAACCACCGCAGCATGGGCCAGCGCAGGCTCACCCGCACCCCGCGCGGCGTGAGCGCGAACGTGCAGTCCTTGACCCGCACCCCCGCGGGATGGGACAGCCCCGCGAACCGGCACGCCGACAGGTCGAGCCCGGACAGGCCCAGGTCGTCGGCCTCGACCTGGCGCAGCGAGGTCAGCGTGGACGTGCCCCGCCCCGTCACGGTGGCCGGCCCGCGCAGCACCGCGCCCTCCAAATCGGCCTGCGAGTCGGTCAGGCGTACCGTCGTGGGCCCGGCCACCTCCACCCCGCGCAGGTCGACGCCGCACCGCGCCGCCGCCACGTCGAGCAGCCCGTCGGCCCGCGCCCTGGCGACCGAGAGCCGCCCGGTGGCCGACAGGTAGGCGTCGGCCGCGAAGTGCGCCGCCTCGAACCCGGCGTTCCCGCTGACCTTGCGAAACGACAGAGTACGGCCGAAGCGCGCCCCCCTGAAGACGGCACCGTCACCGAGCCGGGCCCCGTCGAAGGTGGCGTACCCGTCGAACCTGGCCCGCTCGCACGACAGCCCGTGACCGAACACGGCCTGGCTGAACAGCGCGTCGCGGGCCATCACGGCCCGGTCGAGCGAGACGTGCCCGCGCACGGTGACCCCGTGGAAGGACAGCTCGCGGGCGAATCGGACGCCGGCCAGGGACACGTTCCCCTCGAACCGGGCGCCGAAGAACGAGGCCAGCCGGTCGAACGCGGCCCCGTCGAGCGACACGTCACCCGCGAACGTCACCCCGGACAGCCGGACGTCGCCGGTGAACCTGGCGCGGTCGAGCCGGGCCCTGCCGGGCCTGCCGCCGGTGGCCTCCAGGACTCTGGACAGCAGGTCGCTGGTGACGGTGATGCCGCGCAGGTCGAGCAGGCGGCCGGGGGAGAGGTCGCCGAGGGCCGCGCCGAGCTGGTCGGAGGTGAGGTGTGCGAGGCAGCAGCCGGACGGCCGGCTAGCGATTCCGGTGCAGGCAGCCGAATACGCGCAGGTGACCCAGTCCATGCATGGGTCATACCCGCCGGGGCCCGTGTCAAGGTTCGATGATTTAATGTTCTTTCCACTTTTATGTGGAAATATGCAGTCTAAATTAGTGCAAAAGTGCCGGATATGCGAAGTTTGTCCTGAATATCCCTGTCTGTCCTGGTGGCAACCGGGCAGACCGGGACCGCTCCGCCGGCCGCGATCTCCCGCCCGCTCCGGCGCCCGCGGGGCGGCGGAGCATGGAATGCTGGATACGGGTACGTGGTTGAGACCGATGCACTGCTAGCGACAACGAGCGAGGAGCCACTCGTGGCGACCATCGAAGTAACCGAGAAGAACTTCAACGACATCGCCGACAAGGGGATCGTGCTGCTCGACTTCTGGGCCGAGTGGTGCCCGCCGTGCAAGAAGTTCGGGCCGATCTTCGAGCAGGCGTCGGACAAGCACGACGACATCACCTTCGGCAAGATCGACACCGACGCCGAGCAGGGCCTCGCGCAGGGCTTCGACATCACCTCGATCCCCACGCTCATGGCCATCCGCGACGGCATCGTGGTCTTCGCCCAGGCCGGTGCCATCCCCGGGCCCGCGCTCGAAGATCTGATCCGGCAGGTCAGGGCGCTCGACATGGACGCCATCCGGACCGAGCTGAGCGAGGAGCTGAAGCAGGCTCAAAACTGACCGCGGCGAGCCGAAGCGGGCCCGGCAGGAGTGGCCCCCGGCGACCGGCCCCGCCCGCGTGGCGGGGCCCGCGGGCGTCAGGGCCTGCGCGTCAGGGGTTTGCGCGTCAGGGCTTGCGCCTCACCTCAGGGCTTGCGCGTCAGGGCTTGCGCCCGACTCCGACGCAGCCGAAGGTGATGGCGTTCTCCGGCGGCTCAGGGTCGTCTGGACGCCAGCCGGCCGGATACGTCAGCCCCGGCGAGGTCAGCTCGTACCCGTCGAAGAAGCGCCGGATCTCCTCGGGGGTCCTGATGCTCAGCGCGGCCGTGGCCTTGCGGTAGATCTCCAGCGCCTGCGGGGTGGTGTCGGGCGTGGTGTCCACGGCATGGCTGATCACCAGGTGGCTGCCGGGCGCGCTCGCCTCGCGCAGCTTGGTGACCACGTCGTAGGCGCTGTCGTCGGGGATGAAGTGCAGGATCGCCAGCGCGAGAAACGCCACCGGCCGGTCGAAGTCCACCAGCGAGCCCAGCTTGTCCAGCAGCGCGTCCGGCTCGCGTACGTCGGCCTGTAAGAAGTCCACGTTCGCGGCCCTGGCCAGCAGCGCCCGGCCGTGCACGCACACCACGGAGTCGTAGTCCACGTAGACCACGCGCGCCTCGGGGGCGATCTCGTGGGTGTTGCCCTGGGTGGGCAGGCCGGCGCCCAGGTCCACGATCTGGGTCACGCCCTGGCTCACCACGTGGCGGACGGCGCGGCGCAGGAACGCCCGGTTCGCGCGGGCGCCCTCCTTGGTGTGGGGGAACGTTTTGAGTATCTGCTCCGCCGCCGCCCGATCGGCCGCGAAGTTGTCCTTCCCGTCGAGGAAGTAGTCGTACATGCGTGCGACGTTGGGGATGTTCGGGTCGACCCCCTCCGGAGCTCTCTCCACGCTTTTGTCTCCCGGTAATTGGTCTCTTTTCGGGGGATCATAGCCGTGAAACGGTTGATTACCCGAGATTTCGGATTATCCGGGAAATGAGACGTAGATCACGCTCGGCTTCCGGTAACCGCGCGGATGCCGGGCGTGTCCGGGAAGCGGGTGAGCTTGCGGCGGCCGCGTGGGGCGGCCGCCGCGCTGACGGCGTCAGCCGCGGTAGAGCTCGGCCACGCGGAAGGCCAGGTCGAGTGACTGGCTGCGGTTGAGCCTGGGGTCACAGGCCGTCTCGTAGCGGGTGGCGAGGTCGGTCTCGCCGATCTCGTGACCCCCGCCCACGCACTCGGTCACGTCGTCGCCGGTGAACTCGATGTGGATGCCGCCGGGGTGCGTGCCCAGCGACCGGTGCACCTCGAAGAAGCCCGCCACCTCGTCGAGCACGTCGTCGAGCCGGCGGGTCTTGTGCCCGCTGGGCGCCTCGAAGGTGTTGCCGTGCATCGGGTCGCAGATCCACGCCACCCGGGCCCCGGTCGCCGTGACCTCCTTGACCAGCGCGGGCAGGTGCTCGCGGATCTTGGAGGCGCCCATCCGGGTGATGAACGTGAGCCGCCCCGCCTCGTTGGCCGGGTTGAGCCTGTCGATCAGCGCCAGCGCCTCGTCGGGAGTGGTCGTCGGGCCGAGCTTGACGCCGATCGGGTTGCGGATCTTGGCGAAGAAGTCGACGTGCGCCCCGTCGAGCTGCCTGGTGCGCTCGCCGATCCAGACCATGTGGGCCGACACGTCGTACGGCAGCCCCGTACGCGAGTCGATGCGGGTGAGCGCCCTGTCGTAGTCGAGGATGAGCGCCTCGTGCGAGGAGTAGAACTCGACCGTGTGGAACTCCTCCGGGTCGGCCCCGCACGCCCGCATGAACGCCAGCGCCTGGTCGATCTCCCTGGCCAGTTGCTCGTAGCGGCGCCCGGCCGGCGACTCGGCCACGAAGTCCTGGTTCCAGGCGTGCACCTGCCGCAGGTCGGCGTAGCCGCCCTTGGTGAAGGCGCGCGCCAGGTTGAGCGTCACGGCCGAGGAGTGGTACGCCTTGAGCAGCCGCCACGGGTCGGGATTGCGCGCCTCTGCGGTGAAGTCGAACCCGTTGACCATGTCGCCCCGGTAGGCGGGCAGCTCGACGCCGTTGCGGACCTCGGTGCCCTTCGAACGCGGCTTGGCGAACTGCCCGGCCACGCGGCCGATCTTCACGACCGGCACCCGGCCGGCATAGGTCAGCACGATGGCCATCTGCAGCAGGGTCTTCAGCTTTTGCCGTACGTTGTCGGCGGTCGCGCCCGAGAAGGTCTCGGCGCAGTCGCCGCCCTGAAGGACGAACGCCTCGCCGCGGGCCACCGCGGCCAGTTGCTCCTTGAGCTGGTCGCACTCGCCGGCGAAGACCAGCGGGGGCAGGCCGCCGAGTTCGGCGACAACCTTGTCGAGCTCGCCGCGGTCTGGCCAGTCAGGCTGCTGCGCCGCGGGGAGGGCTCGCCAGGAATCGAGATCCACTAGATTGCTGCTCACGAGATACGAGGGTATTCCACTGGCTCGGCGGCACCGACCCTCTTGTCCACGTTGTGAGAATGCGGTTATACGGGTACGAACCCAGAGCCGGTCAAGCTTCCTTTACCATCACGTGCTCGGGCCGTACGCCGCGGCCGATGAAGCGCCGCGTCAGCCGGTTGACCACCGGGATCCTGGTCAGGTCGCGCGGCAGCCGCGACGGGTCGAACCGCCTGCTCAGCGCGGGCGTGATCACCCAGTTCTGCATCACGCGCTGGGCCGCCTGCGTGATTCGGGTGGGCAGCATCCGCCGCCGCTGCACCCGGTCGAGCAGCGCCCCGGTCATCGGCGCGCCCGACCGCAGCGGGCCGGTGAGCAGGTTGGCGGCGGCGACGGCATCCTGCACGGCCAGGTTGATGCCGACCCCGAAGACCGGCGACATGGCGTGCGCGGCGTCCCCGATGCACAGGAAGCCGGGCCGGTGCCAGCGGCGCAGCCGGTCGAGCACGACCGTGAGCACGCTCACGTCGTCGTAGCTCTCGATGAGGTGCACCCGGTCGGCCAGCCAGGGGATCAACTCGGCCACCGGCTCGCGGAGCGCGTCGATGCCGCGCCTGTGCAGCTCGCCGTAGCCGCCCTTGACGATGAGGTACGCGAGCTGCCAGTAGGTCCCCCGGTTGATCGCGACCATCATGTGCCCGCTCGAGACGCGCAGGAACATGCCGCTGCGGTCGGTGTCGTACCGGGGCAGGCGGAACCAGACCACGTCCATCGGCGCGCCGAGGTTCCGCGGCGCCAGCCCGGCCCGCTCGCGCAGCACCGAGGTCCGGCCGTCGGCGGCGACCGTCAGGTCCGCCCTGATCTCGTGCTCGCCGGACGCGTCCCGGTAACGCAGCCCGCGCACCGCCCCGCCCTCGCGGATCAGGTCGTACGCCTCGGCGTTCATCAGCAGCCGGAACGTCGGGTAGCGCTCGGCGGCCGACGTGATGAGCCTGAGGAAGTCCCACTGCGGGACGAAGGCTATGTACTTGTACTTGCCGGGCAGGTTGCGCAGGCTCGCCAGCGGGACCTCGCCGACGTCGGTGACCATGGTGAGGCCGTACTCCTTGTGGTGCGGGAGTTTCAGGAACTCCTCCGCGAGGCCCAGCTCGTCCATCACCTGCAGCGTGGACGGGTGGATCGTGTCGCCCCGGAAGTCGCGCAGGAAGTCGCCGTGTTTCTCCAGCAGCGTCACCTCTATGCCCGCCCTGGCCAGGAGCAGGGCGAGCATCGCGCCCGCGGGGCCGCCGCCCGCAATCACACATCCCATAATTCATCACCTGATGAGATTGTTCCGCGTCTCGCGAATTGAGCAAGCACCGTGGCCATCCGACATGCCCGAGCAGCCGAAGTACATGCGTGAGCCCCTCTCAGGCAGGGAGTGGATGATGCGGGACGACCTCCACGCCCTCTCTGGCGCCTACGCCGTGCACGCGCTGCCGTACGCCGAGTGGGCGCTTTTCGAGCGGCATCTGCACGCGTGCCCGGGATGTTCGGCCGAGGTCCTGCGCCTGCGGGAGACGGCCGCGCGGCTGGCCGAGTCGGTGGCCGTGCCGCCGCCCGCCGGTCTCCGCGCCCGCCTGCTCACCGCCGCGCGCCGTTCCCGCTCCGCCGGCCGGCGGCCGG